>JAJYOM010000001.1:0-37167 GCA_021796175.1 Thermoplasmata archaeon | reverse complement strand
GAAACAAGCACACTGGTGGCACTCGGGACAATACTGATTTCTGTTCTGGTAGCCATGTTAGTTGGATATCTGGGGGGATTTGTCGGTGTGACTCTGGAAACTCTTTCCCTAATCATTTTCCTGATACCCACTATTCCTCTTATTATTGTCATGGCAACAATACTGGGCAGCAAGTCCATACTGAACATAGTGCTCGTTTTCATAATAGTCGGATGGCCGTTTACAACTTTCACCCTCATAGGTGTTGTCAAGTCTATCCGATCCAGGACTTTCATTGAGGCCGCCAGGGCGTCAGGCGCCGGCACAATGCAGATTCTGCGACGGCATATGCTGGCGAACATGACGCCGCTTCTGGCTTATCTGTCTGCACTTGGCATTGGTGCTGCTGTCGGCGGCATTTCCGGCTTACAGGTCCTTGGCATAGGGCCGCTAAACATCGCAACATGGGGTTCAATGCTCAACCCATTTTATACAAACTTCTTCCTGGTTGCAAGGGCCTGGTGGTGGATTATACCGCCGACCGTCACGCTCACAGCTTTCGTCTTTGCATTTGTCTTCATTTCCAGAGGTCTGGATGATGTTGTGAATCCTAGGCTCAGGGGTAGATGATTTGGCTGCTGAACTCATTCAGAAAAAGAGCAGTGCACAAAAGGGCACCGAAACGATACTAGAGGTGAAAGACTTCTCGGTGAAGTTCAAGACATTCAGAGGCGAGCTCAACGCGCTGGACAGGATAAACCTGGAACTGAAAAACGGGGAGATACTGGGCATAATCGGTGAGAGCGGTTCCGGCAAGTCGACGCTTGCGCTCTCCCTGATGGGGATGATACCCGAAAACGGGAAGGTGGAAGGGAGGGTGAGGTTATTCGGCAAGACAGTCGCGGCTACGGACATATCCGGGGAAGCACTTCTGAAGATGAAGAGGAAGAAGGCGAAGATTCTTTCGGAAAAGCTCAGGAATATAAGGTGGAAGGATGTCTCAATGGTATTTCAGGGATCGATGAATGCGTTCAACCCTGTATACACCATTTACAAGCAGATAGCGGAGGTATACAGGATACATACCGACTATGACGAGGAAAGAATAAGGAAGAAGGTCACCGAGACCGTAAAGAGGGCCGGTTTGAATCCTGTGATACTGAATTCATTTCCTCACGAACTGAGCGGGGGAATGAAGCAGAGGGCAGTGATTGCAATGGCGCTGGCGCTCAACCCGTCCCTTGTGATCGCGGATGAACCGACAACCGGTCTGGATGTGGTTACCCAGGCGAGAATAATCACCGAATTGAAGAACATAGTGATAAAGCGTGTAAACTCTATGATGATAATCTCGCACGACATAGGTGTCGTTGCCCAGCTTGCGACCAGGGTGGTTGTCCTCTATTCAGGCTGGATAATGGAGAGCGGCAGCATTGAGGATATCTACCTGCGCCCATCCAACCCTTATACAAAGGCGTCGCTCGAGAGCTATCCGTCGATCGCTTCCGAGAAGATATTCATGAAAGGTATCCCCGGCACGCCGCCGGATCCAATCAACCCGCCGCCGGGATGCCGTTTCGCGCCAAGATGCTTCTTTGCGAGGGAGATATGCAGCAGGGAGGAACCTCCTTTTGCACAGGTGGAACCGGGTCATTTCAGCAAGTGCCACTTCGCAGCGGAAGTGATTTCGAGCGGTGGCAGGGGCAAGGTGGAAGTGAAAGACGAACAATTCGGTTCTGGGGTGTCGGCAGACGACAAGGTGCTGATAGTGGAAAATCTGAGCAAATTCTATGATCTGCGGACTTCACTCGCAGGGAGACTGTTCAGCAGGGCAAGTCAGCGGAGGATAGTAAGGGCTGTTGACCACGTTTCCCTTGATATCAGGACATCTGAGATCCTTGGCATAGTCGGAGAAAGTGGAAGCGGCAAGACCACCTTTGGCAGGACAGCCATCGCGCTCATACCATCAAGCGGTGGTGATGTGAAGCTCAAGGTCGGGACAAACGAACTCAGCAAAAGTGTAAGTGAATCGGATGGTCATGCGATCGGAATCACAGTTGGAAATGAGGAGTACATGGATGTCACTGCCCTTCGCCGTGGCCAAAGAAATTACAAACTGCTGAGGAAGAAGACGCAGATAATATTCCAGGATCCCTATGATTCTCTTGACCCGAAGATGACAGTGTTTGACGTTATAAGGGAACCCATAATTGCCCACAGGACCACCAGAGACCCTGAGCAGGTGCTTATGATGGTGAGAGATACCCTTGCAAGCGTCAAGCTTACCCCGCCTGAGAATTTCCTGTACAGATATCCGCACGAACTTTCCGGGGGTGAAAGGCAGAGGGTTGCCGCCGCAAGGGCACTTGTGCTGAGGCCCGAGGTTCTTGTTGCGGATGAACCTATTTCCATGCTCGATGTTTCCCTCCGCGCCGGCTTTATGAACCTTCTCCTTGAACTGAGAAACAGGTTCGGTGTCACCATCATTTATATCACACACGACATTGCGTCCGCACGATATGTTTCTGACCGGATTGTGGTCCTCTATCTCGGTATCGCAGTTGAAATGGGCAGCTCTGAGGATATTGTCAGGTATCCCCATCATCCATACACCAGGGCGCTGATCGACGCGGTTCCCAATCCCACACCAAACTGGAATCCACGGGAACTGAAGATTGTTGGCGATATAGGGAATGCGGTTAACGTGCCCAAAGGATGCAGGTTTTACGAAAGATGTGTATACGCCCAGGACATGTGCAGGGTAACACCACCTCCGGTTCAGACCGATGGTGCCCACTGGTACCTCTGCCATTTCACCCAGGAGCAGCTTGCAGGCATTACCCCAAGATCAGGCTGAACCGCCCTGCACGCCTGTGGGTCACGGCGATATGCATGATGTTAATATTGCAGGCTGATATACAATTGCATGGAAGTCAGTGAGGAGCCTGCCGAAGATGAAATGGCTCAGGCACGCAATCTCAGGCTCAGCAGGGAAGCGATATTCACCTACGCCGCCTACCCTCTCCTGCTGCTCGGTGCGTTGCTTGTTCTCCCGCTTCCTTTCTCGTACCTTGGCATCTTCCACTATTCGACTGTTATGCCAGATGTTCTCGTAATTTCGGGCATTTCGGTAATGTTCTTCGGCGCGTTCTACGACTTCGGTGCGAAAGGGTACGTCATGGAGTTGATTGACAACCATTTCCGCATAACCGAAATTGACATGAACCACATATACAAGCAGCAGGTGAAACTCATGGGCATATATATCGGGCTGGGCCTCCTGTATGTAGTGTGCGGGGTCATCATATTTGCTTTCTGAACCTCTTCCTCACTGTTTCGTATGTAAGCGAGGCTGCAAACACTCCGCCTCCGGCAACGAAGAGCAGTGCGGCGTATGAAGAATAGCCATGGGCGTCCAGAGCGGTTATGGTGATGGTCAGCACCGGGGTGATGGAGGGAGACCAGTTGCCCACGAGGAACAGCGATTCGCCCGTGTTGGCTGATATGCTGAAAGTCCCGTACTCCCCGTTCCCGGAAGCAACGAGGCCAGGGGATCCCGACGATCCATTCTGAAAAGCGACCCACACAGATGACTGCGCAAATCCAATCTGCACCGGCAGGTCCGAGCTGTATGTACATATGAGCGAGTCACCAGCAGGAAGATACAGCTCGCCAGCACTCAGCCAGTCCGGTCGACTGGTGGTGGCAAACTGAGTTCCCGCGAGCGCCGTTTTTGTCGATACTGGTACAAAGTACAGCGCGGTGGCAGCCACGAGTAAAACAACAGCGACAATGAGCATGTCGTACCTGAAGTTATTTAGCATAGACATTGTCATTAGCCCGGGAAAACGGTATAATCCGACTTCTGCAGCCTGCATACGTTAAATGCATCAATTCCTTCTTCTGTTTCTCTTCTTATGATAATCAATACTGCCCTTTTTCCAATGCCAAGATTTGCTTAACCGATATTTTAGTCTTGAGCATCTGAACCTCCGAAGTAAGCTGTCGCTGTCTGTTTCTCGTCTCCGTCTTTACCTCCATAAACTTCCCGTGAGAAAGCGCCGGAACTAAACGGCAGCCACACAGCACATTATGCCTGTACAAGCGATGCACTGATTAGAGTTTCCAGCGAAGAGAACCCGAACCACTCGGATAGGGAGGAAAGAATGAGGTTCTGGATAACCCTGAAGCCGTGATGTGCTGCGTGTATATCGATTTACTTTATCGAATCAAGCCGGGTTTGGGGTAAAACACGGGTTAAAGTTTTTCGAGATCAAGCGTGGGGAGTGCCCATTATCTGTCAGATCGCTTTTCGCAGTCACAGACAAATTATTCCTGTTAGGCAGGAGGGAAATAGATGGCACCAACAAGACGACGCGAGGGACAATAAGATCGATGATGGTGAAGAAGATTGATATGATCAAAGACTATCGAAAACTGCGCAGGGTATCATCCGTATGGAATAGCCGCTGTTAATGGAGGCTGTGCCGATCATTATTCGGCAGATATTATCTGTTTTCAGCAGGCTGGCCGATTACAAATTTTCCTCACTGACAAAAAGTGTTATATAGCGATTATGCCAGTGCAGGCAAATATGGTGAAGGGGAGAGTAATTTTTATAAGCATGATGCTGGCGACAATAATGATCTTTTCTTCGATGGCAGTGATTGGCCAGTCGGTGATGGGATCATCAACCCGAACGGCGACCGCCAGTGTGGCAACCAACCAGACCGTGAAGGTCGGCTGGTTCGGAACTTACATAGACACATTGAACCCATACCTGTCCTATTCAGAGTTGACCGGCTGGATTAACATGAACGTGTATCTGACACTGGTAATCTACAATGCGGCCAACAAATCGATCCAGCCCGCTCTTGCAAGCTCCTGGGATGTCAACTATGCGAACCAAACTGTAATTTTCCACTTGAACCCTTCAGCGGTGTGGTCCGACGGTGTTCCTGTAACTTCTGCGGATGTGGTTTATTCCTACAACATAGCAGCCCAGAATTACAGTTTCGTGGCATCCTATGTGTCAGCAATCAGCAGTGTTAAGGCACTCGGCGCCCACACTGTGATGTTCACTTTCTCGGGTGTTCTGTGGACCATGTGGGCCGCTTACATCTTCGTGGTGCCTTCACATGTGTGGGACACTGTGAATGCAAGCACTTATGCCGGTTACAACCAGACTGGCAGCCAGTACTTTGTGGGGGACGGTCCCTTCGTTCTGACAAATTACGTGCCCAACCAGTACGCCCAGATAGACAAGAATCCGAAGTTCTTCATCAAGTCGGAGATGCCCTCGATAAGTTCAGTAATTTTCCAGGAGTTCACTAGTCAGAGTTCAGCTGTGTCGTCGCTTGAGTCCGGCCAGATCGGCGGTCTCACTGGAATCCTTCCAGCGGACGTCGCAAGCTTCCAGGGCAACAGCAAATTCATTGTCACGACCAGTCCAAGCATAGAGTACTTCTATCTGTCAATTAACGTCGCTCCATACGGACATGGAAACCCTACTTTGAGAAACCTTGCTGTGCGGCAGGCTATTGCTCATGCTTTGAATCTCACGTATATAGCCCAGACAGTCTATCACGGATATGCAACAACGCTGGATTCAGTCCTTAGTCCCACCAACAGTTACTATCTTTCCAATCTGACAAAGTATTCCTATAATGTCCCGCTTGCCAACAAACTGCTCAACGATTCAGGATTCACAACTTACGCAAACGGCATAAGGGAGAATGCGAGCAATACTTCACAGAAGCTCTCCTACACAGTGCTCGTGCCAAGCGGCGACAGCCTTGAGATCGATGCAGCAAACATCATGGCTACCAACCTCAGCGCAGTGGGCATAAAGTTAAATGTCCTGGCTGAGACCACTGGCAGCATGGCTTCAACCATCTGGCCGAACCTGACGCAGGACATGGACTTGTGGGACTGGTTTGACAACATACAAAGTGCTCCGCAATTGCTAAGCGTGTTCCTCTCCAACCAGGTAGTGACTGGCACCTCAGACAGCGGGTTCACAAATGCAGTCTATGACAACCTGTGGGCTCAGCTCCTTAACGCGACATCGGTTGCCCAGGCACAGGCCATCTCCGGCCAGATGCAGGAGATACTTGCACAGCAGCTGCCATACATACCTCTGTTCTCGCCGTCGGCAATCAACGTGTACAGCTCAACGTTGACCAACGTGTCTTCCAACTATCCTGGCGGGCCGTTCGGGGGCCTTGACTACATGACATTCACGCAGCTGGCCATCAAACCAGCCTCCAGCAATTCAAGCAGCACAACGTATTACCTGATTGGAGGAGTTGCAGCTGTCATTGTGATTGTCGCTGTTGCGACAGTGGTCACCCTGCAGAGACGGAAGAAGACGTAAGCTCACAGTGGTGAAACTCCCTTATGAATGAGTACAGAAGCTACCTTGCGAAAAGGGTAGCTTTTGCAATCCTTTCCATTTTTATTATCGTCACTTTTGACTTTTTCCTGTTCCGACTGATGCCTGGTAACCCGATTGAGATACTTTATCGCAGTCCTGCCCTCACTCCTGCCCAGGTCGCAACGCTCAACAGGGAATTCGGCCTCAACCTGCCTCTTTACCAGCAGTACTTTCTTTTCATCAAGAACTCACTGACGGCCAACTATGGCATCTCGATCAATTACCGCATTCCTGTATCGCAGGTGCTTTTCCCGGCCCTCGTTAACAGCCTTGTTCTGCTGGTCCCTGCCACTGTGCTCGCAATACTGCTTGGTATTGTGACAGGCAGGATTGCTGCCTGGAGGAGGGGAACTGCGACCGACGGCTTCCTCACGGGCACGTCCATGGCTCTCTATTCAATACCCACATTCTGGCTCGGTGAAATGCTGATACTGCTGGCAATAGCTTCATCATCACTCCCCGTTTCAGGAATGTATACACTCGGCCAGACTTACAGCAATTTCATTTTCCAGTTCTTCGATCTGATGAGGCACATGGTACTTCCGCTTGCAACGCTCACCCTTGTGCTCTACGGTCAGTTCACCATCATAATGAGAAACTCACTGATTGATGTCCTGGATGAGGACTACATCAGTTTTGCAAGGAGCAAGGGAGCGACAGATTCGTACATAATGAGAAGGCATGCAATGCCGAACGCGGAATTGCCAATGATCAGCCTTATAGCGGTCAACCTTGGCCTGACTGTTGGTGGCGCCGTACTCACGGAAGTGGTTTTCAACTGGCCCGGCGTAGGACTTCTGATCTATGACTCCATAAACGCGCGCGACTATCCTGTCCTGCAGGCGGCATTCATTGTCGTTGCAATTGCCATCGTGCTGGCAAATGTTGTTGCCGATGTTCTTTACAGCTTCCTGGACCCCAGGATACGATACTCATGACCGAAGAACAGCATTTCCTGAAGATATTCCTCCACAACAAGAAAGGCATGGCCGGTCTGATTATTGTGCTCATCTTTGTGGCTATGGGCATACTTGCTCCTTATGTCACCCCGTACAGCCCTTCTTACACAAACCCGAATGCATTCCTTCTGCCGCCAAGTTCCAAACATCCATTCGGGACAAATGTACTCGGGCAGGATCTGCTCACTCTCGACTTCTACGGAGCACGTATATCGCTCATCGTGGGTATCTCAGCGGCTGCAATTGCGGTTGGACTGGGACTTATTGTGGGATTGTTCAGCGGTTATTACGGTGGCGTCATCGACGAGATCTTAATGAGAGTGGTGGACTTCTTCATCGTCATACCAGCACTTGTCTTCATGATAATAATTGCCGCTCTGCTCGGTCCAAGCACCGTCAACGTGATTCTTGTGATTGGAATGCTGAGCTGGGCACCAACGGCGCGGATAATAAGATCAATGGTGCTTTCTATTCGCGAGTGGCCCTTTGTAGAATCGGCGAAGGCGAATAATGCAGGCTCGCTCTACATCATGTTCAGGCACATATTCCCGAATGTTTCTTCAGTACTTTACGGCAACGCAATGCTCGCTGTTGCTTCAGCAATTTTCACACAGGCAGCGCTTGTTTTTCTGGGCGTCGGGAACGTTACCGACATAAGCTGGGGAGGAATAATACACGAAGCCTACGCCACAGGTGCCCTTGACGCGGGTGATCTCAGCTATGTCATCCCTCCTGGCTTTTTCATATTCATACTCATCTTCGGGTTCATATTGATAGGATATGCTGTTGAGGAGATACTCAATCCGAGGCTAAGGATTCTCAAGAGGCAGTGAGTCAATGCTGGAGATCTCGAACCTCAGTATCAGATACGGGAGCAAGGAAGGTGGAGTCAGGGCGCTCGAGGGCGTGAATCTGAGGATTGAGGACGGTTCCATATTCGGCATTGTGGGAGAGTCGGGAAGCGGCAAGAGCACCCTTGCTATGGCGCTCATGAGACTTCTGCCCAAATCTGGATCTGTGGAAGGGGGACAGGTTCTGCTCGACGGACAGGATATCCTCTCTATGCCGGACAGAGAATTCAGAAAGCTGAGGGGTTCAAAACTCTCACTAGTGTTTCAGGGAGCCATGAATACGCTCAATCCACTGATGCGAATAGACATCCAGGTTGCCGAGCCGCTCGTGCTCCACGGTATGAGTGAAAAGGACGCTGCGCTCCAAAAAGCGCACGAAACGCTGGAGCTCGTCGGCCTTGACGCGTCGACATGGAGGAAGTACCCCCATGAACTCAGCGGCGGAATGAAGCAGAGGACTGTGATAGCCTCCGCAATAATCACACAGCCAAAGGTGCTGATAGCCGACGAGCCGAGCACCGCGCTGGATGTGATAACACAGGTACAGATCATGAACCTGCTCAGGTCCCTGCAGCGCCGACTCTATATGACTGTCATTTTCATCAGCCACGATTTCCCGCTTGTGAGCGAAATGTCTGATCGCATAGCCATAATGTACGGCGGAAAGCTCTGCGAAACCGGAAGGAACGATCAGATCATGCACAGGCCAATGCATCCGTACACTGTGGGGCTGATAAATTCGGTCGCCTCGATCGGCAATAAGAGAAAGCTGTCTGCAATACCTGGAGATCCGGTGGATATGAGGAATCCGCCTTCCGGGTGCAGATTCAGGCCCCGCTGCTCCGGGGCCACTGAAAAGTGCGCAAGTTACGGCTACGCGGTGACGAATGTGGAGAGCGAGCACGACGTATATTGCACTCTTTACGGTAATTGAAATGGAAATCCTGAAGGTAGACGGTTTAAGGAAGCATTACAGGAAAAAAGGGAGAGCCGGCCGGGGAGTCAGTGTAGTCAGGGCACTCGACGGCGTTACAATGTCAGTGGACAGGGGTGAGATATACGCAGTCGTCGGTGAAACAGGAAGCGGCAAGTCAACACTCGGCAGAATCGTCGTGGGCCTGCTGGAACCAACTGAGGGTTCTGTCAAGATAGACGGCTCGGACATATTTGCATCCGGCAACAGTGTTTTGCGGAACATGAGGAGGACGGTACAGATAATCTTCCAGGATCCGTATTCGTCTCTGAACCCCAGGTTCAATGTGAAGCAGATTGTAGAAGAGCCGCTCAAGCTCAACAGGATACCTTTCACAATGGATGATGTGCTGGACTCTCTGAGGACCGTGGGGCTGATCCCGGCTGAGGACTTCCTGCCAAGGTATCCGCATGAGATGAGCGGGGGGCAGAGGCAGAGGGTAGCAATTGCAAGATCAATCGTGATGAAGCCCGAATTTATCGTTGCGGACGAACCAGTGTCAATGCTTGACGCCTCGATGCGTGCTTCATTCCTTGACATGATCGCCGCGCTCAGGAAGGAGCGCGGCATATCAATGATGCTCATCTCTCACGATATATCGACTGCATATTACGCGAGCGACCGGACAGGCGTTCTCTATCTCGGCAAGATAGTTGAGGAGGGGAGGACGGACAGGATTGTTGAGAAACCTCTTCACCCGTACACAAAGGCGCTCATACAGGCAATCCCGTCCCTCGGAAAAGTTGTCGAGAAGAAGGTGGATATCAAGGGCACTATGAGGAGCGCCACGGGCCAGCTAAGAGGATGCCAGTTCAGGGACAGGTGCATCTTCGCCATGCAGAAGTGCGAGGAGGAGGAGCCTGAACTTCACGAAGCGGAGAAGGGCCATTTTGTCGCGTGTCACCTCTACTGAGTGTCGGTTCGGTCAGTTGTCATTCTTTTCTGTTGAAGTCCCCGAGTATGCTATCTCTGAAATTCCTGTCTTCTGCAAAGTCACGTGCAGTGTCCGAGAGCACCTCAATGACCGTGACCAATGCCTTCTTCGCATCTTCCGACACCGCTGCCTCAAGCGAAAGCTGGGAGTGCCACGGTGTGTCTTTCGGAGCGATCTTGAAGGAAAGCTCCAGAGCTGGAACGACCTGTGAAACATTCGCGAAGTCTGTAGAACCCCTGGGTATGGTTCTCTCCGCCTCCTCGACACTGATCATTTTCACCCCCCTGGTGAGCAACCTCTGCCTGATGCTGTTTGCGAGGGGCCTGTTCACCTTGCCGGGGGTGAAGAGCGGCCCAATGAATTTCAGCTCGTATGTTGTATCCGTGGCTATAGCGCATCCTTTAACAATCTTCTTGAATCGCTCAAGCATCTTTGCGTGGTATTTGAGATCGGAAGATCTGATTCCATAAACAAGTACTGCCCTGTCTGGTGTCACGTTGGATGCCTGCCCTCCCTCGCGCATAACCCCGTGTATCACAGCGTTTGCATCACGCCTGAAATGCTTTCGCATCATGTCCACGGCCATGAAGGTGAGGATGGCAGCGTCAAGTGCGCTCTTCCCCTTCTCGGGAGTGGCCGCTGCATGCGCTGAGACACCGTGGAAAACGACCTCTACATCCTGCACTGCAAGTGAGTTCTTGCCAACGCTCCATTCGGCTGAAGGATGTGAGCCTAGTACGAGATCGATGTTTTTGAATCCTTTCTTATTTGCAATCAGGATCTTAGATCCGGCGAATTCGCCTGTTCCCTCCTCATCAGGAGTACCGATAACAACAATCTTGCCGTTCTTGATTTTCTTAGTAGATTCAACAGCCGAAAAGACAGCTGCTGACGCGATCAGATTGTGGCCGCAGGCGTGGCCAATGCCGAGCAGCGCATCGTATTCTGCAAGGAAGGCGATAGTCGGTCCTCCATTTCCCACAGACTTTTCAGCCCTGAAAGAAGTCGGTATGCCGAGGTAACTGTCGACAACAGAGAAACCATTCGACTTCAGCACCTCCTTCAGGAATTCGGAAGATTTGAATTCGCTGCTGCCCACTTCCGCCAGCTCATGGATCTTCAGTGCTACTGGCCACGGTTCAAATTTCATTTTTTTCTCCTCCACAGCCATACTGATGGAGAAGGGGTGAGTTTATTAAAGATTTACGGGAGAGTGGCGACTGCCTGTCAGCTGAGACGTGCTGCTGACGCTCGCAATCCTGAGAAGAAATCAGGTTGTTCATGAACTTGGAGGGGGATTCATCATTGACAGTTTCGGATACGTTTCAGATGTTGTGTCTGGCGGAGCCGTAAATTATCATTACAAATCCTATGAAACCAATAAGGAGTGCAACCCAGCTCGACAACTGGTGGGGTCCAATCTGATTATTAATCCTGGGGAACAGATTGTAAAAGGCGAACAGAGGTGAGGCAATTGCCAGGAGCAGCATTCCTCCTATGATTATCAGTAGATTCATCTTCCCGTAGTTCATTTAAGGCTCACCACTATCAGGGCATAAGAGAATGTGTAAAGCAGTAGTGGAAAGAGCAGTGTCACTCTGGACATCTTCAAACTGGATTTTCTTGCCAGCAGATATGAAATGACGAACAGAGCAAGCGACATCGTTGTAATTATCGATGCGATCAACGCGAGTGCCATTATGAAGTTGTAAAAGTTGCCGAAGATTGGTGATATCATCGAACGTGTGTTCTCATGATACAGTCCGACAACCGGTTCTATGACCACTCCAAAAAGTATTACAAATATCGAGCCAAGCAGAAACAATATCATCGAGGCATAATATGCCTTAAGAGCCTTATCTTCCAAGCTTATCACCCACGAAATATCTGATGGCTGAAAGGATGACAATTGCGAGCAAAAAGAGCTCGACGGCCAGAAGAATCGCCCATTCTGACTGATACCCTACCGGGTTTGTAAGTGAAATGTACCACATTGCAAGGGCGATGACAAACTGAACCGCAACAACAGGATACAGGTAGACCGCCTTCATGACTTCACCACCTGTTTGCTCAAATCCTTCTTGGCATGTTTCATCGCATATACAGGAACTATTGCGCAGAAAGTAAGTGCATAGAGCATGTACAAAGTCAAGGGCCGGGTCTGAGACAGGCCAGGCTGAGCGTATCCCCACAAACCAACCACGAGCCAGAATAGGATGATGAAAACTCCCATGAATGTAATCATTGGTCTTTCCAGTGGTCCGTTTCCCTTGTACCTGTCAATAAATGGAACCAGGACCAGATAGATCAACAGGGCAAAGACAAGCGGAACACCGCCTGTTGAGAGCCCAAGTCCAGCGACGTCCATCAGTTTGTAAACAGGCATTTCGTACCAGTCAGGAAACGGTGTCGTACCGTATACAAGCTGACCATAGTCCGGAGGGAGTACTTGCGGTATGAGGGCGGAGGCTACCAGGACCCCCGCTATGAATATGAGTGAAATGAATACGGTGTACAGCAGGTTGACCGGGAACCAGGGAATCTTCTTCTCCTTTTCCTTTGGCGGCTCGGGATCGTATGGTCCTGATTTCTCATACAGGAAGAAATGGACTCCGACAAGAGCCAGGACTATTACGCTGAGTATTGCCGCATGCAGGACAAGGAGATGACTGAGGGACTCGGCTGTAGTACCGTTCCCGACGAGAACCGCAGTGAGCCATCCGGCTATACCTGGCGAGAGTCTGCCGATAATGCTCCTCTGGATAAGGAGCTCAGAAACGTGAAGTCCCAGAATACTCTGTACAGACACGGTAAGCATGTATCCAATCGAAGCGATTGCATTGACAAGCAGGAAAAGAATAACACCGATAATCCATTGCAGCCATCTCCATCTGCCTCTGTACGCCCCCACAAAATACTGCCTGAACATATGGAAGTAGACCATCGCGACCATCGCATAAGCCATGTAAAGGTGAGAAGTAAGGAGCACATGTCCGAAAGGGACACTGGAGATGATGGCTGTAGTCGAGCCATATCCGTTTCCGGATTGATAGTAGTACGCAAGCAGGATGCCAGTGACTATCTGGTAGACGACAGCCGCTGCCAGGAATGCCCCAGTCCAGTAATCAAGCCGGAGCTGCCTCTTTGTTAGGGGGAGAAATGAAATCGTGTAAGAGCCTTCAGGAACCTCCTCCTGTTTCATCAGGCTCAAGGGATTGTATTCGTTCTGTTCTCCCAAATCTCCTCACCCCTATTGCTGGGGCCATGGGCCGTTCGCACTGCTGATCACTATCGATTTGTAAATCGTTCCAGTCACCTGCACTGAAGGACTCAGAGCGGGGCCGTCATAGGTGGGCAAAAGTGTGCCCCCGGAGAGATTCTCCGCTTCAACTCCGCTACCGTATTCTTCTCCTCCCGGCTGCCACAGGTGCGTCCTTATCACCGCATTTACCGGATTGAGTCCGGTTGCATACACATAACCGCTTGAATCCACAGACAGCAGGACCTGTGGAAGTGAGTGATTTGCAGGACTTGGCGCAGGGCCCGAATTGTACAGGTTGTGCGGGCCCTTTGTCGGGTCGTACTGGCTGCCATGGCATTTGCAGAACAGCAGTCCGTACGTCGGCCAGTTTGTCGCGTTGTAACCGATTAGCTGAGCTTCAAAAGGGATGCTGTCATGGGGGTGATAGTCAAGGAGCGGCACGACACATCCAAGATGCTGACATATCCCACTGAATGCTGTCAGGTACTCACCCGTGGGAAGGGCAACTGCGCCGGGAATCGGCTGACTGGGGCCCTTCAGTTTCACAAGTATGTTCGGCTCGTCCTGGAGAGGGTAGTTGAACATCATGATCGGATACGAAGAGCTGTTTTGTGTGGCTGTCGGTATTTTGTCCACAGTGATTGGTTTGCCTGAACTGTCAACAAGAACAGCAACGGGATATCCCTGCAACAGTGCTGTTTTACGTGCTTCAGGATTTATGTAACTCTCAAAAGACAGTCCGCCAAAAAGCAGGGCCGCCGAAGATGCAGCAAGAGCCTTTATGAACGTTCTCCTCTCTAACTCTGTTTTGTCTTTCTTTTCATTTACCTTGGAAGGTTCAGTCACATCCTCATATCCTGAAGGTATATTATGGCGTGTAACAATCGCACGACTGTGTCTTGATTCGCACGCATTGCAACTCCCTCTGAGAGTTGTATTGTCTCAGTATATTTGGATTTTTAGCTTGCCATAATTCGACTGCATGACATGCATGACAGCTGCGTCAAACGTTGATGAATCAGTTATCAGTTGTTAATAAAATCCAAATTCACGGGCCAAGTCAATAACTAGCCGTGTCCAAATGCAGAGTCTTAGACTTGGCGCTATGGCGCTATTTTCCGGTCATATGATGGAAAGATTGGCTCGCTGCACAGCGCCTGTAATCCAGGTGGCCTGCCGTAGTTCAGGGCTTTATCTTGATTGCGGCTGAGACTTTGCTCCTAAGGTCATCGGGAATTGTTGATATACCGTGTGCCTTCTTCGCGTGTTCCGCAATTTTAGGCATCAGACTTTCTTTTGTGGCAGCCTCCGTTTCGAAATTGCACTTCATGCCAATGTCTTTGCATGCAAATGTTGCCTTCATATCAGGACCCCAATGTCGGAGTCACTTTCTAAGATAAAATTGTTTCTGGGATTGCTTTCTACCTGCAGTCCGCGCCATTCGGGAATAATAATTACAATAGTCGTGACCATCTGTGTTCACGCCAATTGCAGATTGTTCTGAATGTCCCCGACTCAACTGTACTGAATATCACAATCCTGACATCCTGGAAATTGCCGGACGAGAGGGCTAAGTCAGCCTCTACGCGTAGAACTTGAGCTGACTTAAGGACTAAAAAGAGTAAATTGCAATCGATTCGCAGCTGCACAATGATGCGCCGCGCCAGATTAAGAAGAACTGTAAAGGTCTCCTTCAGACATCATAGTTGTCACGATACCCTGTAAACGAAGACGTCTGATGACCTAGGTAATAAGGGACACTTTTTGGGTCGAATGAAAGATAATGAGCTCTGGGACAGTGCAGAAAGAAATCTCCAGGAGCTCGGCAGGAGGGTATAGAGGGTTACGAAATTTTCAGGCTCAGGTGCGCCAACAGACTGTTGAACGATTGTTCGATTATGCAAGTAGCCTGAGCAAGTGCGGTTTTTTCATTCAGCATCTACCAGTCTGGAATCGGCTCAGCAATGCCTGAAGTTCTTGCGCATTCAGTGTGGTTGAGACAATGACAGGAAGTTCTTTATTCGTGTATAAGGTCTTATTTTACTGCATGTCCCCCACGGTTTATAATCAGAGGAATATCAGACTGACTATCAACGGCATCACACTTCTCCTCGCATCGGTTCTGCTTATGTGGATTCCCTACCTGCAATTTGCAGGTTACGTTATGGAAGTGGCTGCCCTGATTCTGCTCATTACCGGGCGGACCGCATTCAGCCCGAAGCACTCAAGAAGTGTCCTGATTTCTCTTTGGTGCTTTGTTATGGGCATGATCTTGTCAGCAGTCGTGATTTACAGTCTTTATTCTCAGCTGTATGCAATTGAAGTTCCAGCCATCCGTTCATCTGCAATGCGTTCCCTTGTATCCAGTTTCTTCATATTGCTTGCTCTGGACATTGTTGCGGGAGCAGTGGCCGGGCTCACGTTCGTGTTTTCCGTGCAGGAACTCATGGCAGAGAACGGCAGGAATCTGCTATGGATTGCATATGGCGCCTGGCTGCTTTTCGGCGGCTATCTCGCTGTATTTCAGGCGGGTCAGGTATTTTTCGGCGGTCTGGGTGGCGCGGTCGGCGTGACCGTTGCGGGTTTTGCCTACAATCATGCATTCGTGTTAATCCCACCGTCTATGCCCTATGAATTCGCGCTGTTACTGCTTGGAGTGCCGTTCGCACTGTTCGCTTGGGCATATCTCATGGTGAGGAGAAGTTTGACCACCCTGCGGGCTCCCGGAGCAACTCCGCCAATGCCTGGAGGGCAGTTCTGAATTTCGCTCAGACGCTAATTTAAAGCATGGTGTAAGTGAAGACATCACCTGACCACAACATAACCTGGGAGAGCATCTGCTCATCTTCTGGAACACAAACGCAGATTTTTTGGGAATGCCATCACTGTCTCTATACTCTCATGCCTCACTTTCTCACCGCCAGCCTGTTGAGTTCATCGAATGTTATCGCACCATCTGTGAGTTTGCTGTATGTGCCTTCATCGATTACCTCTCTTGAGGCCCTCTTAAGCAATCCCATTGCCGCGTAAGATGCAGCTGGGCCGAAACTGAGTCTGGCAACACCCAAGCGCTCCAGCTCACTCACATGCGGTAACCCCTTCCTGACCATGACATTTGTAGTGAATTCCAGCGCTGACACAAACCTTTCAATTTCCCCACTATCGGAAAGTCCCATCGGGTAGACGCAGTCCGCACCCCAGTCCCTGTAGGCTCTTGACCGCCTTATGGCCTCCTTCAGCTTCTCCTCTCTGCCCCCTGAGGCAAACCTCAGTGCATCTGTTCTTGCGTTGATGACAACGGGAATTCCACTTGAATCGCCTGCCTCCCTCACTGCTTCCAGCCTCTCAAGCTGTTTTTCAAGACTGACAAGCTTCCCTGTCCCGTGCCTGAAATCCTCCAGGTTAACGCCTATTGCGCCCGTTCTCAGCACAGCGAGCACAGTCCTCTTCACTTCATGCGGCGTACTGCCGAACCCTCCCACTATATCGGCACTGAGCGGTACTGAAAGTGCCGCAGCTATCCTTCTTATTGCAGCGGTGAAATCATCCATGCTGATGTCCTCACCATCCGGATAGCCAAGGGAGGCCATCATGCCGGCGCTCGAGGTGGCCACAGCTCTGAACCCCTCATCTTCAAATACCCTCGCGCTCGGCACGTCCCATGCATTCGGCAGGAGGAGGATGTGCCTGCCGCTGTGCATTTTCCTGAACTCCTTGGCCCTTCTCTCCTGTGATATCATATGAGCATCCGGTTCTAATTGATTTTAAGACGCATTCACTTCTTGAAGCCGTCCCAGGGAGTGTAAACGCGTGCGCCCATCTTCTCCACCATGTTCCTGGTCTTTTCATCGAGGCTGCCGAGAACATCGAATCTGCTTATCCTGCCAATCTCAAGCATCTTTGCCAGTACACCGCCTACCAGCTTCAGATGTTCTACAATCGCCTCCGGGCCGGGATATCTCTCGATCAGTCCGCATCTGGTTTCGTCCTCATTGAAAAACCACCTGTACTCCTTGACGGGCGACTCATTTCTTGAAATCTCAATCGCCTCTGAGGCCAGCGTTTTGAATTCATCTGTTTTGCCCGTCGGAATAGTCCATACGATAGAATACTCTATCATTCCGTCCTGCCAACTCATCGGAGGGAAAGTGCGAACTGCACTTATTAAGTACGCTGTTATCCCAACCGCTTCAGTCTGCTTCTGCGTTCAGCAGCGACATCCTCCATGATTGCACTGGTTCGTAGAATCAGGGCAGCTTCGGCTCCTCCAGGAAACGGCCGTTGTTCGCAATCAGCGAAAGACACTCGTCGATTGCCCTCTGAAGCTGCGGATCATTGCCCAGAGTGTGATCGTGCGGTGGAAATTCCACCTGAATTGTCGGATCGGTTCCATAATTCTCAACCCCCCAGCCCACATCTTTGAACCAGAATGCAAATTGCGGCTGAGTGATTACAGTGCCATCAACAAGATCATGCCTTGGATCAATACCAACAACTCCTCCCCAGGTTCTGGTTCCTATCAGCGGTCCGATTCTATACAGTTTGAACGAATGGCTGAAGATGTCTCCGTCCGATCCGGCATTTTCGTCAGTCACTGCCACTATTGGTCCATTTACCGAATACTGGGGATACCGTTCCAACCTGCCCTTTCTTGGTCTGTCGAAGCCTATTATTCTTCTGACGAGCTTCTCAAGCAGGAGCTCCGAAACGTGACCTCCGCCGTTGTGGCGCACATCAACTATGAGCCCTTCCTTCGACGACTCCTCTGCAAGCATTCTGTGGAACTCGTTGAACCCTGAGGGGCCCATGTCAGGCACATGTATGTACCCAACTCTTCCTTCTGTCCGTTCGTGGACAAATTTTCTCTTTTCCTCAACCCAGCTCCTGTATCTCAGACTGCCGTCATCCGCGAGTGTCATCACAGATGCAACCTTCTCCCCATCCCTGGTTCTGACAACCAGGAGAACGTCTTCATGGAGTATGTTGAGAAGGGCCCTTTCAGGAGTCATTGTTTCTGAGAGTCTTCTGCCCGCAATGGACGTTATGACATCTCCCACGGCCAGTGGAACCGAACAGGCCAGAAGCGGCGACTTCTCATCCTCATTTGAAGGGTCGCCCCTGTATATTTTCAGAATCTCATATCCTGTGCCATTGAACTTCAGTTTCGCACCAAGTCTCCCGACCCTGTAGCTGTTGTCCTGTGATACATCGGCTCCTATCTCATATGCATGTGAAGTTCCCAGCTCTCCCTGAACCTCAGAAATCAGATCAGACAGTTCCCGGCGAGAGCCCAGGCGATCGAGCAGCTTGCCGTATCTTGTGAAAACAGCATCCCACTCCTTTCCAACCCGGTTCGGGTTCCAGTAATTCTCCTTCATAAGAACCCATGCCTCCCTGAACATCTGCTTCCACTCCTTTTCCGGTTCAATAAGGCACTTTATTCGCTCAGTGTCTATGTAACCGGTCGCCTTGGACGGCTCCTCGCCTGGAGCGAGTTTCTCATCGGCTTTAGTCGAATCGATTATCCTGAACCGTGCATCCCCTGTCACAAGGATCCTTTTGGCATTGCCGCTCAGTTGAGCATCGGATATTCCAGAAACGGCTGTGTAAGTCTTCCTCTCATCCAGATTGTATCCATCCAGTTCCCCGTTTTCCCTGGTTGTCTTTGACAGGGACCAGTATTTCATCGATCCTTCTACAGGAAACTTGAGGAAAAGTACACGGTCTTCGGCCGCAAGTATCTTGGTATAGTCTCCCGCCTGTACAGGAAATGGCTCAGATCTCTCCTCCATTCCATCCATCTCCACTCCCTTCTCCTCGCTTTCTTTTTCCCTCAGCATTTTCGGGACTGGTCTGAAAAGGCTTGGTAAGTCTCTCCTCAGCCGCACTGCATAAGGCTTTGCTGCGGCAGGATATCCGAGGTCGAAGACGAATTTGTCATAAACCGGATCAAGCGTCCGCTGAGAGAGGTAGTAAAGATATTTGCCTTTCGGGTCAAATACAGGACTGGTGTCAATTGAACCCTCCGTGGTGACATTCCTCTTGTTGCCTGACTCGGTGTCGGCGATGACAACCACACTCCTTCTGCTCATTGTTGGAAACGTATACGCAGCATGCCTGCCGTCCGGGTGCCAGGTCAAATCGCTGATAATACCCGCCTCGCTTCTGTCGATCTGCGTTACACTTCTCTTTTCCAGGTCTATGAGGAATAGCTCGAACCTGTTGTTGGCCGCCAGCGCCCTCTTTCCGCCGGGTTCCGGGGTGAGTGCCTCTATAAGTCCGAAATCGTGTTTCACAAGTTCACTATTTCCATTTCGGAGAGTGTGAACAAAGATTGAATCGCTGCCTCCGAAATCGGTGACGCCGATCATTCTGTCGCCATCGCCAAGGAAGCTGCAGAGCCTTGCCCTCCCCGGTCCTCCGAATTCTACCGGAAAAACAGGGCCTTCCCAGTTTCCCATTGCGAACAGCCTGCCGCGTATAACGAACGCGACCATGTCACCCTCCCTGTCAATCGCAAATTCGGTCATGAACTTGCCGTTTTCAACGAATCTCTCATTTCTCTTCAATCCGGAATTCGGCAGTTCAAGTTCCAGCTTGGACACCTTTGAAGTCGCTATGTCCAATATGTAGAGATCCCCTCCGGAATGGAACACAATCTTCTTGCCGTCGCTGCTTGCGTTCCTGACATAGTAATCATTGAAATCGGTGTGCCTCTTCATGTCGCCGCCATGAAAGTCGACTGAGTAGATGTTGCCAGTTCCCTCGTGATCGGAAATGAAATAGAACCTCCCTTCTGCAATCATCGGAGAGGTTACTCCTGTTTCCAGCTCAAGGAACTTCGAGAATGTTTTTCCATCGCCGGATACCCAGATCTTCCCCCTTGTTCCTCCACGGTATCTCTTCCAGTTCATCAGTTCGTGGGTGTTCCTGCCCAGAAACAGCGTATGGTCTGCGTACAGAATAGATGAGGCCGGACCAAGGTTCATAGGTTCCAGATATCCGCCTTCCAGGCCCACTGTGTAGAGTTCAGTCTCAGCCCGAAATGGTGTTTCCACATCGGTGCTTATCACAATCCTGCCATCAGGAGTCCAGCCTGCAATATCTGTGTTGGCTGAGCCAAGATACGTCAGCTGCTTCAACAAACCTCCGTCTGAAGGTATCACAAAGACCTCAGTCACCGGAGGACCGCCACGTCTGAGCGATCTGAACGCAAGCCATTTGCCGTCACGTGAAAATGACGGTCTGCTGATAACGCCAATGTTGGATACAAGCCTCATGACAGTCCTGTCCTCGAGGCTGTAGGTCCACAGGTCATCCTCTGAAACGAAGGCAATCTGGTTGCCAGAAATGGCGGGGTACAGGCAGTAGGGATACATGGCTCAGTCAAATGGATTCCACTTAATTATCCTTTCATCTTATGTGGGATCGATAGGGGACACGCAGGGGACAAATTGCTACCGTGACTGATTTTAGCGCGGCTTTAAACCAAATGCATAACATGTTCGGTATTCCATATATCTAGAACAGAAATTCTACAAACACCCAGAGGAACTACCGATGCAGCTTCTCAGCAAGAGTATAGGCAGCGCGGCATCAAAAAGGAAAATGATGAAGGCATTCGTAATGAGGACGATCGGTGAAACAGGCATGACGGAGAAGCTTATACCTGTGCCCGGGCCGGATGATGCAATAGTGAAGACAACAAGGGCACTCATTTGCACTTCGGACTTGCACACAGTAAGGGGTGCGATCGGTCGGAGGGTGAACATGACACTGGGTCATGAGGCAGTGGGAATTGTTCACGAGGTTGGTTCAAATGTCAGGCTGTTCAAACAGGGCGACAGGGTCGTAGTAGGTGCAATTACGCCCGACTGGATGGATCAGGCTTCGCAGGATGGCCATCCTTCCCAATCAGGTGCCCCCCTGGGCGGCTGGAAGTTTTCCAATACCAAAGACGGTGTTTTTGCCGAATTTTTCCATGTGAATCAGGCGGATGCCAACATGGCAAAAATACCCGAAGCCGTGAGCGATGATGCTGCTGTATACTGCTCCGAAATGATGTCCACTGGTTTCATGGGTGCTGAAAGCGCACACATACCTGTTGGTGGGACAGTCGCCATTTTCGGCGAGGGTCCTGTAGGGCTGATGGCCACTGCAGGTGCAAGACTGATGGGAGCTGGGCTTATAATCGGTGTTGAAGATATTTTCGAGAGGCAGAAGCTTGCGCGAGAGTATGGGGCAGATTATATCGTGGACTACTCCCGTGAGGATGTGGTCAAACGCATAATGGAGCTGACTGATGACCGGGGTGTCGATGCATTTATAGAGGCCTTAGGCTCGGACGCTGCCTTTCAGAACTGCGTGAAGGTAACCAAGCCTGGAGGCTACATATCCAATATCGGATATCACGGAGAGGGGGAATTTATTAACATTCCCAGGGAAGAGTGGGGAGTGGGGATGGCGGAAAAGACAATTGTTACAGGCCTTTGCCCCGGCGGCCGTTTGAGAATGGAAAGACTGTTGAGGCTTCTTGAAATGAAGAGGATCGATCCGACAAGAATGACGACGCACAAATTCAGTTTTGACAGAATTGAAGAGGCATTCGGTACAATGGACAAGAAGCTTGAGGGTGTCATCAAACCACTCATTGTGTTCGAGTGATCCGGCACGGAATTGCAGCTATGCTGCCACACAGGCAGGACTCAGCTGTATTGGCTTGCTGAATTGCCGTCGACTCCACTTCCAGCACGCTGTCCTGCATTTGTGAGTCAAATTGTTCTCAGCGTTCTGTTTCGAAAAAGGGATGGCAGGGGAGTGAGGGATTCCAGCTGCCCAGCACGCTGCTGTGCATCCTGATTTGGAACTGTTTTTAAACTAGAAGGAAATCTGACATCGTGAACACCGAGAAGAAGACAGGAATAGTGCTTGGACTCCTTGTACTGGTGGAATACACGCTTGGTGCCCTTGTGACATTCAGCGATCCTTCCAATGCGGGATTCAGCATTTCCTCATTCCCCACCACTTATCCTGCTTACCTTCCTCTCGTGCACAGAATCTTTGCACTGGTGCTGATAGCATCATGGATTATCCTTCCCGTATGGCTTAGAGGCACGCGGGCATTCATTGCTTCGCACATCACACTTGGTCTCATTGTTCTCCAGTCGATTATCGGCCTCTTCATACCCTACACGCTGGGAAGCCAGATCAGCAATTATGTGGTGATTGTTCACTTTTCAGTCAGCGGCCTGATTATAGCCGCAGCTGGTTTCACTGTGATGCTTGCGTGGCTTTCGGACTCTTCTGCTGGAATGAATAAAGAGCATAAGCAGCCAGGAGAGAACTGACCAGCATTAGCACCCCCGCGTTTCCCTCATGCATTATAACATTAGCTGGATGATCTGCGCTGTAAATCGTTATTCCGCCCAGTAATGCCTGCAGGATGAGCAGAATAAAGGCTGCCCAGGAAAGCATCCTCAGGCGCTTCGCTTCTTTACCGCGCACGTAGACGACTGCAAGATTGACAATGAAGACTACTATGAGGACGACCGCCCATATTCTGTGTATCTCTTCCAGGATGCCGGGCCATGTGAACACAATCGTTGAGTATGGAAAGTCATTGTAGTGCGGATCAAGAAATACGACCATTGCCGCTATGACGAATTCTATCCAGGTCACGATCATTACTGAAAGAGCCGTCAGCTTGTACGATTCCATCGAAACCAGCAATGGCCTATCAAGTACTGTATTTTAGCATTACCGATTTCAGGCGTTTCTTTCACTTTTAGCCCGGTTAACAGCCGTTGAATCATCGAAGAACTCACTCACCAATCGTATTCCAGTCTCAATATCCTCCACATTTCCCGAAAAAGAGAGCCTGAAATGCCTTTCACCGTTTTTGCCGAATGCGCTGCCAGGCAGGACCGCGACGCCACGCTCTTCAAGGAGTCTCCTGCTCAATTCTGCTGAACTCATATCCAGTTCATATTCCGGAAATGCGTAGAAGGCACCGTCGATGTCCGGCAGGTGAATTTCTCTTATGTCCCTTAGCCCTTTCTGGACAATATCTCTCTTCTGACTGAATTCTTGCCTGAATCTGGCGATGTGCCGGTCGCAATTCTGAATTGCAAATTCCGCAGCTTTCTGTATGAAGGGCGGAAAACAAGTGCAAGTGTGCTCCACAAATGTGATCATTCTTTTCAGCAAATCAGGCGGCGCGACAGCGTAACCGGCCCTCCATCCAGTCATCGAATAGCTTTTGGACAGTGTAAAGAGCGAGACTACAGTCGAGGGTCGACTCTCAAAACTGCCTGGCGAAATATGTCTTTTGCCATAGACAAGATCCTCGTACGCCTCATCGCTGATCAGTATGCACCCCTCCTTGCTGCATGACTCATATATTCTCCGAACATCTGCCTCATCCATCACACCACCGGTTGGATTGTTTGGATCATTGACAACTGCAGCAGCGGTCCTGTTTCCGATATTTGATACAATTTCCTCAGACAGTTTGCGGGAGCTTCCCGCCGTGTTGTAGTAGACCGGAGTGAGGCCTGCCAGCAGAGCTGGTTCTGTGTAGAAGAACCCCGGGTCAGGGAGCAGTATTTCATTTCTCTGGCCGCCAGATACTGCCAGGAAAGACGAGTATATCGCCATTTTCTCAGTCATGAACATGCAATTAGACTCGGAACATTCTATGCCATTCTTGTCCTGCACCTTGGCTGCCGCCGTCTTTCTGAACGACAGCAGTCCTGCAGGGGCAGCATAGTGCGTATTGCCCTCCTTCATGCTGCGGTATGCCTCCTCAACCACTTCCTGCGGTGTGTCATAAAGAGGCTCTCCAACTGCCAGGGAAATCATTTTCTCTCCGCGCTCCAGTTTCCCAAGCACCGCATTGATGATATCAAAAGTTCCGGTGTCAGGGAGTTCACGAATGTTCATGTGACAAACCCGGTTATCCCCATCCCCCGGGCAGTTCAATACTCTTCCGTTCACCGTCAATCACGGTTGCTGTGGCACAATTGTGTTGTTTCCGCAGCGCAAGATCTCAGATAGTCTTGTTTCCTGTGAGACGGTTGATCTCATCTGTCAGAAGCAGCAGCTCCCTTGTCGGATTGTTTTCCCTGTAAAGAAATGCACTTCCCGTCCACTTCAGCACTTCGTTCTTCAGCTTCTCACTGAATGCGTCTGCGAACATTACGAGCGGCACACTGCTTCCATTCCTCCTCAGGCTTCTGATAAAATCAACGCACCTCGTGTCTCCCTTTCTGCAGCCGAACACTATGACGTCCATTCCGCCAAACATGGCCCTGGCGAATCCGTCTGGTATGTTCTGAGCAACTTCAACTTTCATTTCTGCAGTCATCTCAAGCAGGAGCTTTATGGGCTCCAGTGGCGAGGCATCTTCATCCACATACAGAACATTCAGCATTCATTTCCCGTCTTTATGAACCACATGAAGGTAATCTGGCTTATTTGACAAGTGTGGAAAATGATAGCCATCAGGCGGACATGCAATTGGGCCAATTTACTCTGCTGCAGACTGTGTTTTAAGACTGGGCGTTTCAGATGAAATCAGCTCTTCCTGCAGCATTATGTCGTCATGCAGTTTCCAGGTCATCCAGACTACCGGAGCTTTCTGTACCGTGCCCTCTCAGCAAAAAAGAGAAACAAAAGGCAGCCGCAGATGCTACCCAAATGATGTAGTAGCCGGGCCCGAATGTCATCCCTGAACTTGAGGAAATACCCAGTGTGGAATAGGCTCCTGCGGTAAGGACCGTCATTCCCAGTATGCCTATTATCCCAGAGCCAAGTGGAAAGGCGCCCAATAGTCCCGCAATCAGTATCAGGATGCCTGCCGCGATAGTTATAAAAGTGGCTGCAATCTCGGCATTCCCTGCTGACTGCATCTGCGGCAGTCCAGTCGTAGCATTCCTGAAAGCTGAGTACAGGGTGGAATTGTGCGCTATGAAACCGGGAATCGTACCAAAGGGAATCAGGAACAAAGCGACAAGCATGGCAATACCTGTCACCGTACCAGCTATTCTGCCCGCACGCATTTCCAACCACCCTGTGCGTGTGCAACAAACTGGCAGCCTCGTATAAAGACTTCATCATGTTGTTATCACATTGTGTATCCCTGCTTTTCGGGACCGTCAGTTTCGCGGCCCGATTTTTCAGTCCGACGGCAACGGTAAAGTATCGATATCGATATCGTTATATATCAGACTCGGGCTATAAACGCACCATGAGGCATGCCGGCTATCAAACTTCGTGGAGCAGGGGGTTTATCCGTATATGCGCGCTGAGCATGATGCGGAATGGTCCCGTTTACGGCAATATGGTTGCTGCAGAACTTTTCGAGCTGAGCGATCACCAGTGGAAACCGGGAGCCGGTGCTATATACCCTGCACTTCACAAGCTAGCACAGGAGGGGCTTGCTGTTGCCAGGAAGGAACGCGGAAGGACAGTCTACTCGATTACAAGGAAAGGAAGGTCTGTCCTGGAAGTAATGCAGGAGCAGGCATCGGTCAGCCGCGGACTTGGACTGGATTTTGGAAGGATCTGGCTTGGCATAATGAAGCCGGATAACATTGCGGAGCACCTCCTGAGGAGGCTGAGAATGAACCTTTCCACAATCGAGGCGGCAGCGGGCGGCAAGCAGTTCAGGCTTTCATCGTCTGAGTCGGAGTACCTTATCACACAGGCACTCGGGGAGCTGAGGCGCGCAGTCGGGAAGCTCGAGCTGAAACAGTCTGAAACAGTGAAGATTGAAGGCATTTCCTCGACAGAACAGGAATGAAGGGAGGCACGGTGTATGGAACAGTCAATAGATGCTCAAACATCAGGGGAGAATGGAAGGACGTCAATAATAGACGTGGAAAAACTGACGAGGGTTTTTGACAACAAACTGAGAGCTGTGGATTCGATATCCTTCAAAGTCTACGAAGGGGAGATATTCGGTTTTCTTGGTCCCAACGGTGCAGGCAAGACAACAACAATAAAGATGCTTACAACGCTGCTCAAGCCAACATCCGGAGATGCGGTAATTTGCGGCCATGATCTCAGAAAGAGTCCTCAGCAGGTCAGATGGTCTGTCGGTGTGGTTCCGCAGGAATACACAGCTGATGAGGACATGACAGGCATAGAGAACATAATGCTCTTTGCCAACCTGTACGGAATTCCGAAGGAAATCGGAAGGAAGAGGGCGGACGAACTGCTTGCACTGGTGGAGCTGCAGGATGCATCCGGCCGGAAAGTATCCACATATTCAGGCGGGATGAGGCGCAGACTTGAGCTCGCCTGTGGGCTTGTCAATCACCCGAGAGTCCTGTTCCTGGACGAACCTACACTCGGACTTGATGTACAGACCAGAACTGCTGTCTGGCGATACATCCGGCTTCTGAAGGAGGAGTACAGGATGACGCTGTTCGTGACAACACACTACCTTGAGGAGGCGGATGGCCTTTGTGATCGTGTAGGAATAATCGACAACGGGAAGATAGTGAGGATCGGCACGACTTCGGAACTGAAGGCAAGCGTGGGCGGAGATGCAATTGAGCTCGGTATCAAGGAGAAAGATGTGGATCTTACTTCCCTGATATCCGGAGTGGACAAGGTGATTTCGGTAAGGAAGGAGGATGACCATTACAGGATTAAGGCCGATATGGGGGAGGAGACGGCTCCTGCAATTATGGATGCTGTCAGGTCAGCAGGTTACCACGTGGACAGGATATCGCTGACTAAGCCCACGCTGGACGAGGTTTATCTTGAATTCACAGGACACAAACTGAGGGACGAAGAGTCAGGCAACCAGCATGTGATGGCACAGCAGAGAACTGTGCGGAGGGCCAGGGCGTGATTTCAATGGTGCAAACTGCCAACACAAACAATGTGACTAGAAGATATCTGGTGGAGGAAGAGCGAGATGTCCCCATAAACAGAGGGATGTTGCATGGCCTCTGGGCACTGACGAACAGGGAACTCAAGAAATGGTATAAGGTGCCGGTGCTGCTCTTCCTGTCCATAATACAGCCGATCATCTGGCTTGGACTGTTCGGAAAGGCGATGAACTTCGGTGCACTTTTTACCGGTACTTCATTCAACATACCCGGACTGAATATACCCAAGTCGACACTTGATCTCATCGCGAAACAGGCAATGCTGAGCACATTCGGCACCACAGATTACTTCTCATTCCTGGCTGTCGGCATGCTATCATTCATCATACTGTTCACTGCGATGTTCAGCGGTATGTCGATTGTCTGGGACAGGAGATTCGGTTTTCTCGACAAGCTGCTCAGCACGCCGGTTGCGAGGGGCTCCATAATAATGGGAAAGGTACTCTCCAGCGTGATACGCTCACTGGCCCAGGCGGCGATAGTCCTGATAGTGGCAGTGCTTCTGGGGATGGACACAAGCAAGTTGACTGTTGCCGGCCTCGCTGGTACCTTCGCCGCCATGTTCCTGATGGCGATGGGACTGTCAGCGCTCTTCCTCATGCTGGCGCTCAGGTCTACTGACTGGCAGAGCCAGATGGCCATCATGAACCTTCTGAACCTTCCGCTGCTGTTTGCCAGCAATGCGCTCTTCCCCTCAAAGTTGATGCCCGCTTGGCTCCAGGTTGTGACAAAGCTCAACCCAGTGAGCTATGCAACTGATGCGGGCAGGCAGCTGCTTCTGGGTTCGCCGGGATTTGCGCCACTCGGCTTTGACTTCCTCTTCCTTGTTGCATTCGCCGCTCTGTTCTCAGGTTTCGGCATCTTCCTGTCATGGAGATACCTCTCAAGGTGAGACTGAAGTTGAGTGTCTGAGGATATTATCCTCAGACAAAGCCTTTTTCAGTCAGTCCGAAAACCATGTTCTCAGAAACAGTGCTGCTGAAGACGAGGTAGCAGTCTGAAGCAACCGCTATGAACACAACGACCACTGCTCCAATCAGCGAGACGATTGAAATGATTGACATTATTGCAAGAATGAGTATCGGTCCAAGCGAGAGCATCTGTCTCAGGTTCTGCTGCCCTGACATTATCTCAGTGTCGACTATCTGATTGACAGAAAGCCTGGAACCGAAGTATATCGTCACCACAGGGGACAGCGGCACAACTATTCCCATGAATAGCAGTGTGTTTAGCGCTCCATGAAAACCAAGCGCCAGGAGGACAATGTCTGCACCGATGAACGGCACCATCATGACGTAGGTCTGGAGTATCTTGGAGACAGCAAGACTCCTCCAGTAGACCTCCACCGGCAGGGAGACAAATGCAAGCCAGGCCCTTTCGTGCGACAGCACTTCCTGCGCGAAGAGTATCGAAGTGAATATACCAATATATAGAGAGGCGAGCAGCATTGCGACGTTCAGTGGCCCGGAATTGCCCTCTTTCAGTGCAAGATAAAGATAAATCCCCCCGAGGAAGAGTGCGGGTATGAGAAGGTAATAGAGCCTTATTCTCGAAATCCTCACGCTCACGCTGCCTCCAATGCCGAACCTGCCGGTGAGGCTCAGCTCGGAAAGATGATGTGCAAATATCGCTCTTACCGGGCTGAGGCCGGAGAAGCTTTCGGGCCTCCTGAACTCAGAACCAGCTCTTCTTGCAGTGGTCTTGAGGAAACCTATCTCAATGTCAAACAGCTGCCTTACCGCGTAGAAGTTGAATGGCACGTCCAGCGCAGCGATTATGATCGTTCCGGCGACGGTATTGCCCATGAAGATGGACGTGTAGGAGTAATTGAATCCAAATATCGGCAGAAGTGCCCAGATACCCAGTGCAGATGCAAGAAACGCCTTCTGCTTCTGTGAGAGTCTGAATGAGATTATGCTCAGTGATGTGACAAGCAATGCAAGCAGCGCAATGTCGCCTGCCATCACCGCCTTGACTGCGAGTCCACCAGATACGTACGGCAGCACATAACCGACGGCGAACAGGAAAGACACACCTGTTGCCATAAACTGCGCCAGGTACAGGCTCACCACAAGCTCGCCCCTGTTGAGCGGTAGTGTGAAGAGATAGTCCAGATCTGATTTCATCAGAGCGACACCGCCCAGAAACACCATGAAGACCGTCAGGAATACAAGTATGCCCACAAGGTAGTAATTGAAAAAAGGGTTGGATGTCGTCTCGAAATTGTTGTAGACTGTTCCCAGTATGACGGAATAGCCCAGGAAAACGAGTATGAACGCGACGAGACCCCTGGAAAACCTTGTGATTATCAGGAACTTGACAAGTCTACTCAGCACCTGTCATCAGCCTCACGACAACACTTTCTATTGATTCGGTACCTCTCGCCTGCGCCTGAAGCTCCTTCATGCTCCCGCTCCAGACCTTTCTTCCTCTTGATATGACTATTGCACCGTCAGTCAGCCGCTCCGCAATTGACATTATGTGCGTTGACACAAGCACTGTCGCATTGAGCTGTTCGAGCATGCTGACAACCCTCTCCTGTGTAGGTATGTCAAGGTAGTTGAGCGGCTCATCCAGAAGTATCACTTTCGGTCTGTGTATAAGTGCAAGTGCAACAGCCAGCTTCTGCCTGTTTCCCCTGGACAGTTTTCCTACCTTTGACCTTTCGTATTCGGAGAGTGACAGCTCGCCGAGCAGCAAATCAATCCTTTCACCTGCATCATCCACTCCCCTCAACGCGCCAATGTATTCCAGGTTCTCACGGACGCTTAGTGTCGCGTACGGTGATGCATCCTCGGGCAGGTAACCTATCAGTTTCTTTGCCTGGATTGATGTGGGATTGTATCCCATTATAGACACAGTGCCAGAGTCCGGCCTCAGCAATCCTACAAGCAGCTTGAGCGTGGTGCTCTTACCGGCGCCGTTAGGCCCTATGAGTGCGAACTTCTCCCCCTGTGGGATGTCGATGCTGAGGCCGTCCAGTGCAGGTGTGTTCCCGTAAGCCTTCTTCACGCTGTCCAGCACAATACATGACGAAGATGCATTCCCTCCATCTAGCATGCTTTCCAACACATTACTCTAATATCCACAGTCACTGCCTTATTTATTATGGTATGACTCGCGTGCTGCGTGCATTACAGACTAACCATGTTCCCCGCCCTCTTTCTTTCAGGTGGGTCAGCAAATTCGCATGTTGATTTGAAGTCGCAGCCGCCGCAGTTTTCAGGAGAAGGACTTGCTCCCTCTACCCCTTTGACCATATCTGCAAGTGCGGCATCAAGTCTCATTCCAAACGAGTCCAGCTCCTCCTTCCCGACAGAAAAATCCCTCGTCAGCGACGGATTGTCCACCGCGAAGTTTACAAGCCTGAATCTGTTCTTCCCGCCCAGCTCCCTGAGCATAATTGCGTAGAGCATCAGCTGGTTCGTATATTCGGGTGTATGCCTCGATATGTCTCCCGTCTTGTAGTCGACAATACAGACATTCCCTCCCTCTTCGGCCACAAGGTCAATCTTGCCTGAGATCGTATGAGCTCCCCTCTTCATCGTGAATGGAAACTCCCTCCTGAGTTTCCCGGATAAAATTGCGGAGTGAACGATTTCACCGTAAACTGATTTGATGAATCCACTTGCAAGTTTCCTGATTTCATCTCCGGCGGTGTCCGCCAGCGCAGGACTGAAGGGAAATACTCCTGTAACATAGTTATAGTCCTCGAGCAGGGAATGAACAGCGTTGCCCCTTTCTGCCGCGATTATTCTGTCCCTGATGCCACTGGCGGAAGGAGCAGCCTTCCCCAGTTTCTTTCTGAGAGGGCAGACCATGAAATCAGCTAGCTCAGTCGCGATTGTCCTAATTCCTTCCTGCCGCACCAGTCGAGCGGGAAGTGTATTGACCACAGGCTTAATGCGAACTCTTCCTGTCATGGCGCCACGAGCCTGCTTCTGTGATCCGGGCCTGATGAACAGGACGCTGCAATCGGGTGTCAGCTGCAGCACCCTGCCGCCCGGGTTAAGCGGAATGATTGAGTTTATCGTCCCATTCCAGCTGGGATCGTTCTTCTTCCTTGACTCGAATTGTGACAGGTACAGGAGTTGTCTTGCCCTTGTGAGAGAGACATAGAAGATCCTCCTGTCCTCCTGCTGCGCGCTCTCATTCCTTCTGATGGATGCTGCGCTGTTTACAGCCCTCACACCATCCCTAGTTGTTTCCCTTCCCTTCCTGGGAACACCGGGAACTACACCAAGTTCAGGATGGTAGAAACTGTCTGACTTTCCATTCCTGTTTTCCCGTGAGCTGTCTGCAACAAAAACCACAGGGAATTCGAGTCCCTTGCTGGCATGCACAGTCATTAACCTTATTGCATCGCTTCTCTCATCATTGAGCGGATATTCCGACTCTCCTGTTCCCTCTTCAGCCATTCTGTTCAATGACCTGACTGCCTCCAGCAGGCCCACGGGTCCGTCCTTTTCCATGGACCTTATCATGTCAAGGAGCTTGAGTATATTCGCGTACGCCTGCTTTCCGCCTCTTGCTGACAGGTAGACAAGATCGATTCTTGTCTTTTCTATTGCGACGGAAAGCATCCTGTGTGCAAACGCATTCCTGTTCCTTGAACACTCTTCATCAATTGAGGCAAACAGCAGCAGTTTCTCCCTGCCCCTGCCATTAGCCTCGCCTGCTGTTTTGACAACATCAAACCTGTTTGCAGACAGTGAAATCAGAGTCTCGTCGCTCAAACCGAAGAGCGGCGATCTGAGCGAAGCAAACGTGTAGAATCTGTCAGCCGGGTCTGCTAGATGGTTCAGGTAATTCATGATATCAATCACCTCCCTCTTTTCGAAGAAGGACTCGCTCTGCACATGGATGAAAGGAATGCCGTTTTCTCTGAGCGCCCTTGCATATATTTCCACAGGCGTCCTTGATCGGAAGAGTATTGCCATGTCCCTGAGCGCCAGAGGTCTGAGCTGTCCGTTTTCCTCACCCTCTACATGAATGTCGGATGAAACAAGCCTCCTGGCCTCCTCGCAAATCAGCGAAGCCTCCCTTTCCCTTCTTTCGCCTATGTTCGCTCCACCGGGGAGCATGATCCTCACTGCAGGTTCATCCAGGTCTGTCATCGAGCTGTTCGCATGCCTCATGGCGGTGTAACTTATGCTTCCTTTCTCAAACACCCTGGCAAATACCAGATTGAAAAACGAGATGAGCTGCGGAGTGCTCCTGAAATTGTCTGACATTTCCAGCGATATTCCCCTTCCGCTGGATGTTATCTCCCTTTCCACGCTGTTGATAATAGCTGGATCGGCGTTTCTCCACTCGTAGATCGACTGCTTCTGATCGCCTACGAACGCGAGCCTGTTCCCATCGGAAATCATGGTTATGATTTCATATTGCAGCCTGTCCGTGTCCTGGAATTCATCAACCAGAATGTAATCGAATTCCTTCCTGTAGAAATCACGTATATAATCGTGGTCTGAGAGCAGCTGGTATGTGTAGTAAAGCACGTCGTCGAAGGTCAGCATACCTTCCAGTTTTTTGTAATTTTCAAACTCCCTCCAGAAGCGTATCAGATATCTGCCGAAGGTACCTGCAGCCCTGCCAACAAAATCACGTGTTGCATTGTCAATCGGCACGTCCTTCTGCAGGACAGACTCGGAAGAGGTGAATTCAAGCAGCTTGCCGGACCCGATTGCCAGCAGGCTCTCCAGCTCCCTTTCCCTGATTCCTTGCATTCTCATGGCAGAGTAAATACCGTAAAGTGCCTGCCTGAAACCCGACCGGCCGATTGCATCATAGCCGTACGCTGCAATGAGGCGCCTAAGCTCCTCATCAGCACCGTAGGCGGCAGATGCGATCCTGTCGATGATGCCAAATGCCGCTTCAGTCACACTGCCCTCGTCCGCTATGACGTATGAAGGTTTGATGGATAGCTCAACAAGATGTGCGGAAAGCACAGAATTGCAGAAAGAGTGTATAGTTGAGATGTTGTCTGTTAACAACGCCCTGACATCGCTGTCTGTTCTGTCGAACACTGCCTTCTTCAGTTTGTAAGCGGCCTCATTGGTGAATGTGATCGCCAGTATTCTGTCGAATGGGTTTGCCGCATCCTTCGCCTTTTCGACAAGTCGTGCATATGCCTCCACAAGAGTCTTCGTCTTGCCGCTTCCAGCCCCTGCTTTTGCGAGGACCATTTTGCCAGCAGTTATTGCTTCAACGACGGCAAGCTGCTCATCCGTGAGCCCGCATTTCCCATGCTCTTCCATTACACCTGACCACCGTACCTGCATATTGCAAAATGCTGGCAGTATTCACACTCACCTTCTCTTGGCTCCACCCTGAATATGCCGCTTGTGATACTGTCCGAAACTTCACAAACTGCCTCCCTGAGTCTGCTGATTTCCTCATCAAACTCCTGACCAGGTTTTATTGAAAAGTAGGACCGCTTTCTCCTGTCAACGCCTGGGAGGTTCTCAAGTGCCTCCTCCCTTGCGATCCCTGCCCTGTCGGGCCTGTCATCTGCCTTGAGAAGCATATAGTAGAAAGCGCCAGCCAGTTTTTTATTTTCAACATCATTCAGGTAAAGTGCATAGAGCGGAACGCCGAAATCAAGCAGCGGACCATCCGCCCTGAAGTACTTCCTTGTGAGGTTGTCAGGGTTTCCGGATTTGTAGTCATATACCAGGAGGTTCCCATTCTCTATGTCCACTGTCTCTACCCTGTCGATGATCCCGCGGAATCTGTGTCCGCCGATCAAGAACTCCTTCTGGTCTGAGTAGCCAAACCTCTGCTCCAGCCCTACCAATTCTCCTTTCATGAGCGTCTCGTCTCCGGCATCCCTGCCAATGAATTCAAGGAGTGCTGACTTGATATCCGCCACATGTATGGAGAACATAAGTCCCATTGAGGATGTGCTGCCGTATTTAGAGACGAAGTATTCATCCGTGCATCTCTCCATCTCAGCCTGCACTTCATTTAATGGCTTGCACCGCAAGTATTCCAGCCCATGCTGCTCGTAGAAGCGCTTCAGTATCTCGTGCATTTGAGCTCCCCTGTCAAGCGGATTCATGGGCGGCATTGAGGGCACAGCCGAGAGTATTCTGGTCGCAACATACCTGAAAGGGCATTTTGCATATTCTGACAGATCGGTGGCCGAGAGCGTTCTGTCACCTACCAGTTTCATCAACTTTTCGGGAGGAATACGCCACTCGAGCGGATCAGCATCGGCGATACGCCCCCTCTCAACTACATCGGTGAATTCAGCTTTTACTGCTCCGTTCTCTCCACTCTCGTCAATAATGGCCCCCTCCCCCGAGACTGATGATGCCCGAAGCCTGTCCAGCTCGTGCACTGACCATACTGCTCCGTCTTCCGGATAAAATGCAGAAAAATCGAGGTTTCTCTCCTCTATCCTTTCGAGCAATCGGCTGCGTCCCATGCACTTCTCGAGTGTGTTCAGCACAAAGGTCGACGGCAGCAGCCGTCTTCCCCTTTCATCGCTGTAGACGTATGAGAATGTCACTGCAGCTGAGCTGTCCAGTATGGAATCAAAAATATGTCCTTCGATGGAGTCGACAGCATCGGTAGATGTCCTCGCTGCCGATGTCATCCTCGAGATTGAATCTACCATTGTTGTCCTCAGGAACATACCGTCTCTTTGCCTGAACGGGAAGACCTCCTCACTCATACCAACTGCGAAAATGTGAGCGAATTTTCTGAAATACAGAAGACCGGCATCCGTGAACAGAAGTCCCTGTCCCTCCTCACCCGCCGCATAAGTCTTATCATACGCAAAATCCTCAAGAATCTCAATGAAACTGCGGAGATCGAGCTTCATCTCAGGCAAAGCGGTCCTGTATGCTGCAGACGCCGATGACACTTCAATAAGCGATCTGATGAATTCTCCATTTGCCAGGTATTCCTCATCTGCAAGCAGTTCTGTGGATGCACCGGAAATGAGTTCAAGGGCAAATCCTACCCACTCCTCCAGTCTCATAGGTGAAGCGGCCCTCATATGAGACTTTTTCAGCCAGGAAATTAGAGTCTCGCCCCATGGCAAGCTGATATCTCCAAGCGGCGATTCTCCGGTTTCAATGTCTATCAATTCGGGCAGATGCGCAACGGAAACTGCCAGCTCTCCCAGTCTGCTGTTGGCAACTGGGAAGAAGTCGTGCTCGAGCAGGCTCATTAACTTGGACTTTGTGATATCGCCTGCGATCAGATCTAGTATTTTTCTAAGGAATGAATACATCCTGGTGTCCCGCAGCCTCTTCCTGCCGCCGCCCTCCAGTGCAATGCCATATTCACTGAAAACTTCCCTCGCAATATCGTCATATTCCGAAATGGATCTGGCGACCACGGCGAAGTCGCCCAGTGAAAGCGTTTTATCATTTATTTCCTGCAGAATGCGCCTCGCTACCTCTCTGAGCTCCCTTCTCCTGTCCGGCGCACCGAATATTCCCAGGCTTGATGCCCTTGCATCACCTGCACCTTTGTCTGTCCCGAATCCGTCCGCTCCCAGCCTTCTCATCATGAGCTGAACTGATTTCCTGCCTCGGTCGGATGGCATCAATACAATTGTTACACTGATGCTTTCTGACATTGCTTTCAGAAGATCCAGAAGTACGCCGTCTGCAAAGACCATCCCTACAACCATCACCCTCTCAACTCCCTGATTTCTCAGTGCCGATGCATGGGTGGCGGCCTCATGTGCCAGTATTACCCTGTCGTAGATGCCGCTGTTACTGAGTGCAGACATGCGACTTTGATAAAGTGCTGCGAACTCAAGTATGGTTGAGTACCTCCTCTTCTCGGATTCATTTTGAGCGACTCCCTTCAGCATTTTTTCAACCGCAGAGCCTGCGTGGATAACTGAGGGCCACACCGAATCGAATTCTTCAAGCAGAACCGAGGAGAACTGACGCTCAAGATGGAATCTGTCCCTGTGTCTTCCAGCCATCTCTCCCACAATTTCCGAGGCAATTACCCTTCTTACATAATCTGGAATTAACAAGGGCCTGATGCAGGCGGCGCTGAGCATTATCCTGTTTTCTATGTCCTCGAATGTTAGGAACGGACCCCCGTCAACCACCTCCCTGCTTTTGAGGAGCATCTCTTTCGCCTGAGAAACAGCGACCGAGTCAGAAAGTACGAAAAGCAGCTTCCCTGATTCAGCATCACCATATGCCTTCTCCACTACATCCGCGACATCACCAAATCTGAATTCTACACTGCCTGTCATTGTCATTGCCGCCTGCCAGTTCGGACTCAATTGAGTCCACATTCGAAGCGCAAAACAATTCAGCTTCTGAGCTTCAATTTTGTCATAACCTGAACGGAAAGGGTTCTGATGCGCTTTCTGTCAGGTGTGGTCAGACCTCCCTGCCAATGCCCTCTTTCAGTGCTTTTTCGTACACATATCTTGCAGTGACTATGTCCTCGAGACCTATGCCCAGTGACTTGAATACGGTCCTGTCTGTTGTGGCGTCCGGATTATGCTTTATCCTTCCGCCAACCACCTCCCATGCCTCGTTGACGAAGTCCTTCTTGATCGCTCCCGACTCAATTGACTTTACCAGGTCGCCTGATTCAATCATCGCCTGATCTATCGAGTCGACAACAACTGTTTTCGCAGATGAGAATGTCTGAGACTCAATTTCCGAAGCCGCGATTCTGTTCGCACCAATAGCATTGATATGGCAGTCTGCTGGAACCTGCCTGTCCGCTATTACTGGTTCCTTGGATGTCGTGGCAGTGACAAGTATATCAAAATTCCCAAGTTCCCCGGTCGGGGTGGAAAACACCGTATTAAGACCAAACTTCTCTGAAATCCTTTTGGCAAAACCAGATGACTTTTCAGCTGAAGTACCAGTTCGGAA
>JAJYOM010000181.1 GCA_021796175.1 Thermoplasmata archaeon | reverse complement strand
CCCACCTGCCGGAGAGGCTGTTATCTGCGCTGCAGGCGGGACAGGATGCGGGCGGTGACAGGCGCGGAATGCAATCGGCCGCCCTTCTAATTGTGAGGAAAAAGGGGGGATACGGGGGCTTCAACGACAGATACGTGGATTTGAGAGTCGAAGATCATGAAAAACCGATAGCTGAGCTGGCCCGGATATTCAGGCTGTATGATCTTATCATGCTTTCAAGGGAAAAAAAGAGCGACCTGATAGAGATTGACAGGGATGTGTGCACACTGCTCCAGCGGAATTTGCACAGGCTCGGCTACTACGAAGGCGCGGATAATGGCAGGTGGGGGAAGGGTATTGCAGCTGCGCTTGAGACTTACATCTCAGTGAACAACTTTGAAAACAAGACGGTTACCAAAGGACATATATCGAAGCCTGTTCTGGATTTCATCAGAAATGACAGTAAAAGGAAGAAGTGAAACTGCGAGAGGCCTGAGCAGGGCAGGGGGCCTGGAAAGACTCGCGTCCGTCAATGTGATAGCAACAGACTACGACAGGACACTCACCGGCACGGATCTCGTGCTTTCCCCCAGGACGATTGAGGCAGTGGACAGGGCGTCCAGCAATGGAATTTCAGTCATAATCGTTTCAGGCAGAGGGCTGAGGTTCATGACGAGAATGTCGCTCATGTTCAGGAGGGTCGATGCACTGGTCGCTGAGAATGGCGCGGTTGTTGCATTTGACGGGGAGATCAGGAGGCTGTCACACAGGACAGGGGAGATGATCGCCGAAACGCTTGCAGAAAAGGGAGTCGGTTTCACAAAGGGAGAAGTTATTTCGTACATAGCGAAAGGCCATCTCAACGAAGCCGAAGAAGCAATCAAGGGGATGGGGGACTATGCGAAGCTCGTACGCAACATAGACTCGGGCATGGTGCTGCCGCTTGATGTTGACAAGGACCGGGGTCTCACCGTGGCGCTTGAGCTCATGGGCAAGAGCGAGATTAGAACAGTTGTTGTTGGAGATGGAGAGAACGACATATCGCTTTTCACAATGAATACGCTGAAGGTTGCGCTCAGCAACTCTGTAGAGCAGCTCAAGGAACTTGCTGACATAGTGCTCGATTCGCCCGGTGGCCAAGGCATTGTCGAGATTGTCGACATGATCCTTTCCGGCAGATCTGATCGACAACTCAGTAAAGAGAAATGACTTTGTCGAATATCTCCATCTCGCGCTTCAGTGCGACATCGGTGTCACACTGCTTGGCAGTTTCGAAGCCCACCCTCCCCATATCATCGACCTTGTCCCCCTTCAGCATTGTGGTCATCTTTTCAGCCAAATCCACATCCTCCCCGCTCCCGAAGGTGTAGCCGTTGAGTCCCTCCAGCACAAGCTCGGATGAACCGCAGCCCGAGCTCACGAGTGCTGGTTTCTTCAATTTCCAGCATTCTGCGGTGACAAGACCGAAGCCTTCGGACCTCGATGAAAGTATGTGTGCTTCGCAGAGGCTGTAAGCTGCAGCCACAACATTGTCATCTGCATGGCCCGCAAGTATCACACTTGAACCCAGGCCGAGTTCCCGAATGAGCTGTTCAAGCCTCTTTCTCCAGCTTGCCGACTTTGAAGCGCTCTGCACTCCTCTCGAACTACCGGAAAAGCTGCCGTTGCCAATCAGAACAAGTTTCACGTCAGGAAAATGGTCCTTAATCCTTGCCATCGCTCTGATTGCCACATCCTGCGACTTCATTGGATCCATCCGCGCGACTGTCAGGAAAAACTTCTCCCCGTCCTTCAGCCCTGTCTGACTGTAGAACCTGTTTATGTCCCTCCTGCTTGGCGTCTTCCACTTCTCATAATCTATGTGCGGATAGACCTGGTACGCTTCACCTCTGTAGCCTGCCCTGAAAAGACCCTCGAGATCGCCTTTTGTGCTGACGATGATGGCATCATATGACTCCATGTCCCGGACAATGAATCTCCTTACCCTTGGGGAGATGGCGTCAAAATTCGCCGGTATGTGCCACCTGAACACGGCAGGCGCAAACGGCCCGACGAAATTTCCGACCTGCAGCTGCTGAAAGTCATGAATGTAATAGATATCGTACTCTCCAAGAGTCTGCAGCATTGTGTCTGCCGTTTTCCAGCCGTACAGATTGAACGCAAGGTATTCCTTTGGTACAAATACGAACTGCTCCAGTCCGTGTATTTCATTCCAGAGCCTGTCCTTGAACCTGAAATATCCCTGTGCCTCGTTGCTTTCCATGTCTATGTTTGCGAAGTCGATGCCTTCTCCTCTCAGTGATGAGGGCGAGCCGGGCGAAAGTGAAATCCAGAGTGCCTTGTCTGTCACACCCATCCCCTTCATTCTCTTGAGTGATGGATACACCATGGCTGTTACTCCGCCCGGGGAGTAAACGTAGTCAACCCCACGCTCAAGCATATCCAGGCTGACAACGTCAGGCAGTTCACCGTACTTTTCCACAAGCTCTGAAGAATTCAGAAGAAAACGGATGAGAGGGGTCTGTGTGTTCACGCATATATTCAATTCAAGCCCCCATGAGTTGGCAACGACACTAAATTGCTCCTGATTGATTATTCTTTGGATTTACGCAGCTGAAACTGGAAGTGCCGCGTGAACATACATTTATTGCAGTTGACTCAATGCACTGCCGTGGACAAGGGAACAGTGCTCCGCAGGTTCATTCATGTACTTACGGGCCTCGGTTCAGTGTATTACATCATTCCGCGTGAACTGCTGCCTGGCCTCCAGAAGGAAACTGCTCTGGTTGTCCTGTTGCTTGCCATACTCACATTCGAGTCTGTCAGAATACAGCTTTCGATCAGGATAATAGGACTGAGGCACTATGAATATTCAAGACTTTCGGGATTTGCGTGGGCCTTTCTTGGCATAGGCACTGTCGTCATATTCTTTCCGGCATATATTGCCGTACCGTGCCTTGCATCAATGGCGCTTATGGATCCGCTTGCAGGGGAGATGAGGGCAAAAGGATCAAAGCATCTGTCCGATCTTGTTCTGCCTCTCTCATTCGCAATATTCATTGTATCGTTTACTGTATTCCGGGTGCCATTGCATACATCAGTTCCGCGGAATGATGTAATA
>JAJYOM010000180.1 GCA_021796175.1 Thermoplasmata archaeon | reverse complement strand
ATCCAACACAAAAAATTCTTCCGGGATTAGGGATACACGGAAGATAGACAACATTGGATTCCGGTACCAATCTGACATCAGGGTCGCCGTCATATCCGGATAGAAGCGCTTTTGCCTGTGAGAATCTGTCGGGACTGCCAAACAAATCTGCAATAGTCGTTCCATCGGAAGTTCCAGGAACTTTGCCGCCAGACAGGAGCAGAATACCTTTGTCGGTAACTGCCCCGAGATGCTCTTTGTTTTCACTTATGAAACTTGCGAGTTTCAATCTACCACGCCCTTTTTCCCGCAATTAGTTATCAGTGCCATGCAGATACCTTCGACCATCTCAGAATGGCTTGCCCGAAATTGTACCGCCATCTATAACAAGGCCCGAGCCCATCATGTACTTTGATTCATCAGATGCCAGGTAGACAGCGGCCCATGCCACATCCTCCGGTGTTCCAAGCTCACTTGCAAGCTGCCTCTTCTTCAGTTCTCCTAAAGCTTCAGTAGGATCGCCATATGACTTCTTGAGATAGTCCTGGACGAAGGGAGTGTAGATGGTACCTGGCAGCAAGGCATTCACTCTTATGTTGTAGGGCGCATAGTCAACCTGCATGGATTTTGTCATTGCCAGGACGGCACCCTTCGTGGCTGAATACGCGGCTCTCCTGAGAATGCCCAGCTCCGCGGTTGCAGAGGACATATTGATGACAGAACCAAATCGCTGTTTCATCATTATCGGCAGGACTGCCTTAGAGACATGGTAGACACCGGTGACATTCACCGCAAAAACTCTGTTCCATAGTTCTTCGTCAACTTCATCAAGTCTGCCCACAGCACTAATGCCAGCATTGTTGAACAAAACATCAATGCGACCATGCCTACCTGCAATTCCAGCTATCCAGTCATTTACGCTCTTCTGGTCCGCGACATCTACGAAATTCGCTGTTGCCTTTCCGCCGTTGTTTTCCAAGTCACGTTGAACTTTGGCTGCCGAGTCGATATCAACGTCGCCGATTTCAACGACTGCACCTTCTCTTGCAAATATTGCAGCAGTTGCTGCACCGATACCTTTACCCGAACCAGTGATCATGCACACTTTATTCAGAAGTCGATTCATATGAGCACCCTTTCATAGCCCAATCTTTGAAACCGGTTGGGCAAGCGACTGAAGTTATAATTGCATATAAAATGAGGTGGTAACTTATGCACTGTGAACAATGGGACGCCATAGTTGAGATTTTCGCGCCTTAACGATGTGAGATGTGTGAATCGGAATGGAAGACGGAGTATGTCAAGTGAGTTTTCGATAATTGAAATTAATCTATTCAGCAGAGTAAGTAAATCAGAAAGCTTTTAGAGACAAGTGGATGATGACTTGCCATGAAAGAAACAGTGAACGTTGATGGAATCGCAAAAGGTGGTCCATATTCACATGCTGTGGTCGTCGATAACCTGATTTTCGTCTCCGGGCAAACCGGCCAAGTCCAAGGCAAGGAGACAAATTTCACTGAGCAGTTTGAGAACGCGATGAAAAAGATTTCCGCGATACTCAAAGAATGCGGAAGCTCTCTGGAGAAGTGTGCCAAATTTTGCGTCTACATGGCAAGAAGTGAAGACTTCCAGAAAATGAACGAACTCTTCGGAAAGTACTTTCCGAATAATCCACCGGCACGGACAACGCTGGTTGCAGGCTTCGTATTGCCTGAAATTTTGGTAGAGATTGACATAATTGCTTCGAAGTGAAGGGATTGTATCATGGACATTAAGAGTGCATTGGACCTTCCATTCGAAACACCCCATATGGTGATCGACCGCGATCTGGTGAATGCAAATATAAGCAGAATGCAGGAACTGGCAAACCAGAATGATAAGCGACTCAGACCTCATTCAAAGACTCACAAAATTCCCGAGCTTTCCAGACTTCAAATTGATTCAGGTGCAGTCGGAGTATGTGTACAGAAAGTGTCTGAGGCAGAAGTCATGTTCAAAGGTGGCATAGAGAATTTGTTGCTGAGCAACGAAGTTATTGGAGAAAAACTTCGTCGTTGTTCAGTGCTGATTTCCGAGGGAGCGAACCTGACAGTTGTAGTGGACAATGTGTTTTCTGCCAAACAGTTTTCCAGCCTTTGTGAGTATGCGGGAATCGACGGGCGAGTGATGATCGATGTTAACATAGGTATGAACAGATGCGGCGTTGATCCTTCCGAATTTAGTTCATTATTGAAGCACATATTGAAAATGCCCAACATTTTATTCGAAGGGATAATGGCATATGATGGGCACGTCAGTTTCCAGGAATTAAAGAAGAGAAACAAAGAAGTAAATCGAGAAGAGGAGACTTTATCACGAATTGTTCATGAGCTTGAAAAAAATAGATTACGAGACATGATAGTATCAGTTGGAGGAACTCCAACTGCTGAGATTTGGGCACATAGCGAGCTGGTAAATGAACTGCAACCCGGAACCTATGTTTATTACGACATGCACTGTGTCGAGCTGGGTTTATGCGCCTTGGATGATGTTGCGATAGGAGTTGTGGCGACTGCCACCAGCGAAAAGAGGGGGGCCAGGGTCGTCCTAGATGCTGGATATAAATCTGTATCTCTTGACCAGGGCGTGCATCCAACAGTAATCGATGAGAATGAAAACGAGTACAGCGTCCTGTCTATGTCTGAAGAGCACACAGTTCTGAAAGTGTCAAAGAGTGCATCATACCTTGGAAAGAAGTTCATTATGCTGCCTTACCACTCATGCACAACAACCGACCTCTGGGACAATACATATGCAATTTCGAGAACCAGGCGACCAAGGCAGGTTATAATTGAAGGGCGAGGAAAAAGGGAGTGAGTCTCTACATTCTGACCTGATTAGGGATAAGGCAAATCCACGAACGCCACTTCCTCTGACTTTTCCCCGAAGGAGCATCTATGAATGATGTTCCCACTCTTTCCGACAACAACCGAATTGCCTATACAGCCATATCCTTCCCACGGGGGATTTTCCAGGATTCCGACGTTACTAACGGCTATCGTTGTGATACCAAACTCCTTGGCCAGTTCAGTGAAGGATGATATCCACATTCCTTCATCTGGATCGTCGGATAGGCCCGGCTCAACAGCCCATGAACACGGAGAAAGAAGCAGTCGGGCG
>JAJYOM010000034.1 GCA_021796175.1 Thermoplasmata archaeon | reverse complement strand
TTTGAGAACTCGGCAATGGATGTCGTCTGCGTATCAAGGTGACTCACTCCCGCTGACTTGAGCAGCATCGCCCTCTTTGTGTCCGCACCATGACGATCTGCGGCCCAGACCTGGAAACCCCTGATTCTAGCAATAAGTGCAGCCAGCAGCCCGACAGGGCCTGTGCCAAGAACAAGCGCTTTTTTGCAGCTGTAGCCGTCCCCGCAGTCCCAGGTCCACTCAACGCGTTTCTGAAGGTTAAGCGACTGTGTGACAGCCTTCTCCCCGATGGTCATAGGCTCAGTCAATACAGCAAAATCGCCAATACCGGACGGGACCGGTGCAATGTAGTCCATGCTCTCCACAACCTGTTCCGAGTTGTAACCGTCAAGACCCTTGATGCCCCTCTCGAAATAATTTCCTGTGAAGCACATATCAGACTGGCCATGAAGGCAGCTCCAGCACTTACCGCAGGATCTCCTTACTGTTGGGACCACGAGCTGCCCTGTCTTCAGTCCGCTGCTGCCGGCATCCACAACCTTGCAGAGTGATTCATGGCCTATTGTGAGGAATTCCTCGCCCGCAGGTGCCTGACCGTAGTATGCCGAAATTATCTCCCTGTCCGTCCCGCAGATACCAACGAGCTGGGGGGCGAGTGTGACGAGCTTTCCATCGCTTGCAGGAGCCTTCTTTTCGCCGATGCTTACACCGGGAACGCCCGGCTTCACAACAATTGCCTTCATCTTTGTCGTTAAAGCGAAAGGGTGCAGATTAGATATTTATTGCGTTTCCTGCCCGGACTGCCCTTTCATGCGTCGGCGGATGGAAAGGCGGACTGCAGCTTGCTGATTTCATCCTTGTCAAACGAGCTTTCTCCAAGCTGTGCATTTTCAGCCACATGTTCAGGCGTCCTTGCCCTTGGTATAGGGAACACGCTTTCACTTCGTGACAGGAGATAAGTGAGAGCAACCTGTGCGCTTGATTTCAGACCGTGCTTCCTGGCAATGTCCATCACAACAGTATTGGAACCGTCGCTATTGCCCGCGAGTTTCCCGTGGCCCAGTGGATAGTATGCGAGGAGTGCGATGCCGTTCTCTTCACAGTGCGGAAGTATCTCCTTCTCCACCTGCCTGTGGGAGAGATTGTAGTTCATCTGCGTTGAGGTGAGTTTGTATTTCTTCAACGACTTTTCAGCCTCGAGCATTCCGCTCATTGAGAAATTGCTTATGCCGATGTGGCGTATCAGACCCCTGTCCACAAGTTCCTCCATTGCACCCATTGTCTCGGCTATGGGAACGCGCCTGCTGGGAATATGCAGCTGGTAGAGATCTATATAACTGGCGTTCAGGCGCCTGAGGCTCTTCTCGCAGGCACGGATCAGCTTCTCCCTCCTGTAATGCGTTGGAAATGCCTTCGTGGCAATGAAAATCGATTCCCTGTCCCTTCCCTTGATTGCCTTTGCAACTATGGGCTCGGATGCGTAAATCTCTGCAGTATCGACGAGATTGATGCCGCTGTCCAGGCCCGTGTTAAGTGACTTCAGTATGCCCTGCTCGTTCAGCCTCTTCCTGAACAGTGAGGCGGTCAGTATCCAGCCAAAGTCGTAGTATGTCCCCATGCCGATCACTGAGGACTTGAAGCCAGTGCGTGCAAATTCGCGGTACTTCATCAGATGGACTATCCGGTCCGCCTATTTGAGGAATTCAGGAAGTCAATCAGCCGTTCTCCGGGAAGACTGGGTAAACCATCAGGCTCCATCATTTCTTCAGGCCTGCGGTTGACATTAGGCGGACCAGACTCCAATTATTTCCCAATTAAGAATGGCGAGCGGCGACGTTGCTGAAAAATACAAAGCACTCAGTAGACGAGCCTTTCGGTTCTGGCACTCCTGCCGCTGTGGTAGTATACAGCCCATGCAAACCACATGTTGAAGCCAATCATTCCGAATACTATCACTGCTAATGTGAACAGTTCAGCTGGCAAACTCCGTCCCTCTCAATATTGATAATCATGCGAATACCGTCTTTAATCCTTTCTCTCAGAATTTTCAACATGTTGTTCACTGGCTGGCATTGTTTTGAAAGTGGAATATCTGAATTATCAAGTTGTAAGCACTGTATTCAGGTCAGAAGTAATTGTGCTCTTCAGCATCACGCTGAAATTCCGGGGCATTGAAGGGATATGCGGCCCCAGCGGCACATTTGATAAGAAAATATTCCAGCTGGATAGTGATCGAGATCAGCAGGGAGTAAGAAAGTGATAAGAAGAGATTTTGAAAGAGGTTTAAGTCAATTCACATTCGATGATTCATCCCTGTTTTCCCGGGTTCTTCGGTTTGCGCATGAGTGCCACCAGGCCCACCAGTATTCCAACTGCTCCGAGAACAGCACCTGCTATGCCGATCATGAGATCCGTATTAGTGGAACTCTTGGCGGTGTTGGCCGTGGAAGTGGTCGTTCCCAGCTGGTGAGAAAGGTTCGTAAGTTGCGTCTGCTCATTGGTTATCTGCGTCTGCAGAGCTGTAGTGTTAATGTGGAAGGTCTGGTTGATGTAAGTGGCTTCCGAAGAAAGGGCTGAAAGCTGCGACATAAGGCTGCTGATTTCCGCAGTGAGGTTGGTATTGGCAGGCACATTTCCTATCTCGGAGGTGATGGTCGCAATTTCGCTGCTTATCTTTGTGACGCTCGATTGCAGACTAACCATGTATGGGGACTGGAGGTTGATGCTGGTCCCTGAAGAGGAAGACACAGTGGTCGGAATGCCGGTCGATGAAATACCGAATATGTTCATAAAATACTGGCCAGCGTAGTCTGGCAGTCCGGAGATTAAACCTGTTAGGGACCCGGAGTTATTACCTGATGGCATTATGAGTGTTGCCTGCCATTCGCCTGCTGTGGTGTTGTAGTTCAACGGCAAATCCTCAAAAAGTGAAACAGAGGCAGAGTCCGCCTGCAGGTTTGCCGGGTAGATTACAATCGAGTACACTCCATATGTGATTTGCTGGCCCGCAGAATTGGTTATTGTGGCATTTACCTGCAGGTCCTGCCCTTCAAGAATCGGGGAAGACGGAATTGTGGCTTTCACAGAACTGGTTGCTGACGAGACGTATATCTGGCCATAGTAGCTTCCGTTGATGTAGCCATAAAAGTAGGAGTCGTACGAGCTGTTAACAAAGACCGTGTAGAGCCCGGGAGCGGTGCCAGCCGGAACAGCGAGATCTACCGCAGTATAAGGCAAAGTCCATGTTTGACTAACCACGGTGCCAGTACTGCTCACGAGCGATATGTTGACTATAGAGCCTACTACCACATTGAAGTCTTGCAGGTTGAAGGGCGCGGTAACAGCTGGGGAAACATAAATTGTCTGGCCCGGTGCCACAGCCCCCGGCTGAGTCTGCGTGGAACCGAGTATGACAGAGCCGAATAAGGTCGCTCCGTTAAAGATCGGCAGGAAGGTGCCGGTCCCATTCACATAGACCAGAGCGGGGCCGAGAGGGAAGTTTCCCACAAAATCAGTGAATAATTCTCCCCCGAGGTTTAGATTGGAGAGCTGGAAATGAGACGTTGGTGTGCTGTAGTAAGTGTTGTTGAGTATACTGTAGAAAGTTATTGCTGCCTGAGCATTTACAAAATTGACGCCTGTTCCGTTCAGGAGTGTAAGCACAGGGTTGCCAGCAACTCCGGATGATAGAGAATACGGTTCAACGCTGGTGATTCCACTATAAATAGAAAAGTACACATAATAACCTACGTAAACTGTGCTGAATGACTGCCCGAAGACTCCGGCTGAACTTCCATTCACAACAACATCCGCCAGTCCTCCATAAGCTGTGTCAGTAACAGGCAATGTCAGATTGCCCATCCAAGTTCCGTATGTGGCGTTGAATGAAAGACTGACACTGGTTTCAACACCAAAGAGGGAAACAAGGTAGGCGTTAAAAATACCTGATGAGATTATCAGTCCAATCGGGTTGCTGATCGTGGCGTTAACAACAATCACTGATCCGTTCAGATACTCCGGAACTGGACTCGACGGTATAGGCAGAGAGTTTTCAGTTACGATTGAAACCGTCAATTCGGGAGTCACGGTCTTCTCAGAGGCAACCAGGTTTGAAGCAAATGAACCGACATTAATTGATCCAAACCCTGTAATCAGGTTATAACCGTAGTGAGCAGTCCACGGTATATTGTAGCCGTAAGTTATAGGATGGAACACCTTTGGATACAACACGCTATTGGTGCCGATAGAATATAACTCAGGATTGAGAAGGCCCACATCCCCATGTGCGTACTGGTCAACAAGGGTTATTAGGCCGGCAAGCAGAGGGCTCGCCTCGCTTGTTCCGCCAATTATCTCCTGCACGTTTCCGGGCAACACGAAGACCGCTCCGGGAAAGAGGGCGGCGTTCAGAGAGATGTCAGGTACCATTCTTCCATGCACTGCAAAGCCTGAAGGTGACTGTATAGAGGACTGGTACCACGGCCTGGGGAATATGGTACTGACCCCGCCGGTGCTGCCGCCATAATTGATCTCAGCAGGCACCATGCCGTAGTTTGACCACGCGGTCTCGCTATACGAAGAAACTGAGCCCTGGCTGTTGTAATCAACGTATGTTGTCGTACCGCCGACTGCAGTCACGAAGGCGGATGTGGATGGGTATCCGGGGGTTCCCAATGGTCCACCGCTAAAGCCGCTGCCACCGACATCGCCGGTTGAAGCCATGACACTGATGCCTTCAATTGCCGCGAGCTGGTAATACAGCTCTGGAATGTACACGTTGGAAATAACTGCGAAAGAGGGAGCAGCTGAGAAAACAGACTCCGGAATTGAAAAACTCTGTGACAGAGTCTGTACGACATCCGCGGCAACTATTGGCCCCAGTATAGCTTCAAACGGGAGATTTTGGTTGGCTATATACAGGGTTATATTCGCGCCGGGAGCCATTGAATGCGCGGATTCGACATCCAGACTGATTTCGTCTGCCCAGCCCATCGAAATACCAAGACCAGGCTGGTAAGCACCAATTGGAACAACCTTAAAGGCGGGAGGCGCAGGCAGTCCCGTTATCTGATCGAAGTAAGCGAGCTGGTTCTGTATATAGGGATCGCCAAAGAAGTCGAGAATGCCGACATTCTCACCCCTCCCATTTATGCCATTTGCATACATGCCCGTCGCATTATAGACTGTCTGCAGCACTGTCGGCAGATATTGTCCCAATGCCAGCGGAGGTGCCTGTTCAATCTTGACTGACTTCTGCAGCCCGGCAAGAGTGTTCTGTGTCACAAGCGTGGGCGGCGTAGATAGGTAAAGAGAGATGAAGTTGGAAGCATAGACAACAACTCCAGGCAAGGAGGTTGAGCCATAGGCGGCGTAGTAGGTCGCGTTGCCGTTGGAGTACAGACCTACCTGAAGTCCGAGGTACTGATTTACCTGGGCGACTGTACCTGTTGCAATCACTGTCGAATCCATACTTGTTGACAGCACATCAAAGCCGCTGGCGCTGAGGTAGCCAACAAGCGAATTGAATGCGACTGTGTTTGAAAACCTGCTTACTAGCTGTGCAGGTGTCATGAACTTATGAAACGAGGTTGACCCTGGTGTTGATACTTCCTGTGCCAGTGAAGTAATTTCCTGCATGTTGTTAAAAGGAACAAAAAAACTGATTTGAATTGTGTCTGTGGCGGGTAACAAGCCAATCTGAGTGAAACCACCGGGCGCAGAATTTGATATGGATTGGTGTCCATCGGCAGCAATACCAAGCTTCGACAAACCGGCGGTCTGCTGGCCCGGAGCGCTTGCTCCAGCATGTGATACATTAACCAAAAAAGCTAGTCCGGAAATGACAAATGCCACCACTACCAACATAGAAAACAGTCTCTTGCCCGACCTATCTGACAATGAGTACACCTTAAAGTCCACGAATCAGAGATAGATATTTAAGTTTCACCGATGCCTCCTCAATCCATTCATTTGCTCATTTTCCGGGCTGTTCTTCATGTGTGATGAAATGCATCGCCCGCTGCCGAAATTGAGTTCTCGAAGCATGTTCCAACAGACACACCGGCCATAACACATGACTTGAAACACTGAGAACGATATCGGATGAGGCAGACTCAGGGTGTACTGAAGCGTTTACCTGGCAGAGAGCGAGATTGTGTGTCCACTTAGTCGCGACAGCGGCGAACTTGGGCATCGTTGAGCGAAGCCCGGACAACGAATAAGGAAGCATGAAAGAAGGATGCATTGCTGCTGATGCCCATGTACTGTGCACGCCTCAATCTTTTTGAACAATTGAACATTCGGATTACAACCGGCGCACCCAAATGAGTGACGTGGACATGTCGAACGGACACGTTCCGTTAATTCAAAATGAGCATAATTTAATCATTCGGCTGATTAGGTATGCTATCTGTGACAGTGGTGATTGATTGAGCGGGAGTCTTTCTGAAGTCAGGGCAATGGTGACAGGCGGCAGCAGCGGCATCGGGCTTGCCATAGTCAGGGCGCTCTCCCGGGAGGGAGCGTTCGTTGCAATGGCCGCACCCGCAGGCCAGAAGCTCAAAGATGCAAGCCAGTCGCTGAGAAAGGAGGGGCTGGATGTCTTCGCTGTCGTGCTTGATGTCGAATCGTACGAGTCCATAACCGAGGTCGTCAACCTGCTCAAGTCACACTGGGGCGGTGTGGATGTGCTCTTCAACAATGCCGGCATCGGCATGGGATACTTCAATCCTGATTTCGCAACGAGGGCCAGTCCCTTCTACTCGTTCACGCACCAGCAGCTCAGGAAGGCTATGGACGTGAATTACCTCGGCTATTTTGCAGTGACGCAGTCATTCATGCCTGTCTTCATGGAGGAAGGACATGGCAGGATTATAAACATAGGAATGGACGAACACCTGTTCACTCTCAGGGGCTCCTCTCCGGTCGGCCCTTCACGCGCAGCCACAAACGCGCTGACCGCGATCATGGCGAAGGAGCTTGACGGTTCGGCAATAACAGCGAACCTGCTGACACCCGGAGGTTTTGTCGCGACCGAATCAATGCCCTCTGATGCGCCTGAGGAAAATTTTGGCAGACTGCTGCCACCGGAGATAATGGGCGAACCGGCTGTTTTCCTGTCTTCCGGCATGGCACTGGGATTGAACGGTGAGCACATAGTTGCGGATGAATTCAACCAGTGGCTTTCAGGCAGGAAACTGACGGAGAAATGGGCCGGCTGGAAAAGGAAGGTTTGAAACAGATGAGCGTTTGCAGGCAAGGAGTTTGGGAAGAGATTTGGATTTGACTGTTCACTGTGTCCTGCCCTTCTTCCTTTTGTTGCTGTAGCTCAGCAGCGCAAAAGCAGCCAGTCCGCCTATGATCAGGCCAACAGCAACCAGTCCGCCATCAAGCAGGTATGCAGAACTGTTTCCGCCTGTGGATGAAAAAGTGACACCAACGGTTGTGGAACCAAGTATATTGACTGAGCCTGAACTCTGCGGCGTTGTGCTGCCCTTTGCGTATATCTGGTAGTAGAATGTGCCTGTGCCTGTTGTGAAGCTGATGGAGGAAGCGCTGGAATTTTGGGTCTGCCCGTTGAATGTCACCTGCCACTGCGCCCCCTTTGAGAGACCTGTTTCATGAAAAGTGACAGTGAACTGTGCGGAGGAGGACGGATTTAGTGTCACATTGATGGTGACGGGTGCTGTTACATAGATGTCGTTGACATAGCTGTCGTAGTTCGGGTTGCTTGGGATTAGTCGGTATGTGTCAGCGCCGAGCGGTATCAGGACAGTCACAGCGCTGGAAGACACTGTCAGTATTCCGGACCACGGATAGCTGCTGGAAGTGACCAGCAGTGTCCATGCAGTTCCGGCCGGCAGGTTTGTGATTGCAAATGTAACAGGTATCAGCTGTAACACTGTAATGGAAAGAGAGCTCTGACCCGTATAACCTGGAGGGGAAAATGCGACCGTGAATGACTGTGCGTTGTAGACAGGCGTTACGCTCTCGGAGCTGAAAATCACCTCGTAGTCGCCGTATGGCAGCTGGATGGTAAGAGAGCTTCCAGTGCCGTTGTATGTTCCCATGTCTACCGCACCGGATGAGAGTTCAAGAAGGACAGTTACGTTCCATGTTTCAGCCGGAGCTGCCCCGTTGGCGTAGATAGTGAATCTGTGGAGCACGGGCGTGAATGACACGTCCAGAAAGCCGCCGGTTTCGAATATTACATACTCGCTTCCGCCGAGGTAGGAGTAATAATTCGGGTAGCCGAAGTAATTGCCGAAAGTAAAGTACTCAAGATTCCAGATACCCGGCAGGGCATCAAGGCTGAGGGAGGTGGAGTTGCTGCCGGCCGAAGTTACCTGCGCGACTGCAGCCCAGAGGTATCCCGCAGGCAGTCCTGTTTCCTGCAGAGTGACCACGAAATAAGGGAGAATGAATAATCCAACACCGTTTGACACGTTGGTGCTGCCCTGCCTGAATACGGTGGCATTGCCCGGAAGTGTGTTGAACAGGTCGAACAGGAGATACTGCCCGGCCGATGCAACGCCGTATGAGTAGTTACCCGGCATGGCCTCGAATACAATGATACTGCCGGTGGATGACTTCGTGACACCGCCCATGATCACGTACCACTGATGTCCCTGCGGCAGTGAAGTCTGGTAGAAAATCACCGGGTAGTACGGACCAGGAAGCACTATTGGCTGGCTGTCGCCACCTGAGGTTATGTTCCCTGACTCGTTGAAAGGCAGAGGGCTGATGCCCGGCGCGTAAGAGCTCCAGAAGTTGCCGCCGACAGTCGAGTTGCCAAGTATGTTTCCACTGAGAACTATGTTGTTGACTGTCATGGAGAACGTTGAGGCAGGTGTGCTTGTCACATTCCAGCTGTCAACAGGCGAAACTTTTGCAGGCCTGGAATGCAGCCCTTCGTAAAGGTTGGTGGTGTTCACAACAGCCCCGATGTAATTGCCGAAATAGTTGTTGAAAAACAGATTGCCCGAACTCTGGACGAAAATGCCCGTGTCATTGAATTTGCGACCGACATCACCTGGCAGGAAGTAGTTGCCGAAGAATGTGTTGTGAGCATTCACTTTCGGTGCGTTATAGACCAGAAGCGAAATCTGGTTCGGGAAGTACTGCGACGCTATGAAAGTGGAGTTGGCAACGAGATCGTTGGTGGAATTCCACAGCATCATGTCAGCCCCGTAAAAGCCGGCAAGGCTGTCCGAGGGAATATCGCCGGATACAAGGCTCGCGTTGAAAACAGACAGGTTGCTTGTGTTGTAGAAAACAAAGCCGAGGTAATCAATGCCTGATGTGAGGTAACCCGTGAAATTGTTGTAGAATGACAGATAGAACAGTGTCTGTATGTTTTCGTAGTTTATTTCAAAGGAAGGCGTGTTGTTGAGGTTGACGCTGGCGTTTGTGTCAGCTATCATCACACCAGAAAAGACACTGAACCCGTAGTCATTGAATTCACCAAACAGAGGACTGATGTAACCCGGCTGGCTGTTGTAGAGCAGGTAAGGATTCGAAGCAGTCCCGTTGCCACTCGCAGACACGTAGAGAAGCTGTGCATTGTCCATTGCATACAGAGGCGTGTACACACCGGTTGCCAGATCTGGCGAAAGTTTAATGTTTTCAGTGGGAGCAAGCGATTCCTGCTCGACGGAATACACACTCATCAGAACGGCCTGGTAGTACGAGCCTGTCGGGAGCAGGAAGCTGTATGCGCCGCTGGTCGTCATGGGAACATAGCCGTAATTGCTCAGATTGATGGCGGTGCCGGGACTGACAAACATGAATGCGTTCGATGGTGACAGCACGCCGGTGTAACGGGTTATTCCGTTGTAAGGGCTGATGCCCCACATGCCGTATACGATGGATGGTCCGGAAGAGAGCGTCACGTTGCCATCGGGCTGCCAAGCGACCGCAATTCCGCTTGAAGTCTCGCCGGTGTCGGAGCCTATATCATATGCACTGGGTACATTGACGAATCTGCCGGTTGAGTTCAGGTAGTGCAGCGAGAGTGTTCCATTTATCGACTGTATGTCTATGTTGCTGCCGCCTCCTGGACCGACGATTCCCGCTTCGGCATCGAGTTCTGCTCCATTTGGAGCGAGGAGGCCGCCATCGACCAGATAGGACGCCCGGGCAGGAACAAATCCCTGCACTCCGGAGGCAGAGCTGAACTGCACCTCGTCAAAAACGCCCCCTATTGACTGCCTGAGATGCGACGATGAATTTGTGTATTCAAGCGTGTAATTGAAGAAAACAGTGTCGTAACCGCCCATCACAGCTGATTCCATGGACAGCGTAAGTTTGAATGGCGTACTGACAAAGTTGACGACCGGCCCAATGCCGATGTATGCGTCTGGGTAAGGCACCTGATTTGCCGTGTGCGAGACAATCGGATTCTGCGACATGTTTGCATTCGGCGCAGTCCAGTTCCATATATTGTCAATCATCCTGAACTGATGTGCGTAGCTGTCGTACTGCATGACGTTCTGTGTCCAGTAAACATAGCCCGGCATCCCCCTGATTGTCGTGTCGGTGAGAACTGCATTGAGCTGGAAAGATACCGCATTTGGATCGAATGTGTTCACATCAAAAGGAGCGAGTGAAGTCAAATTCAGAGATGCACTGAAGCCGGCGGTCGTGTAGGAATACGGCACAAGCTTCCCGGATACATTGTTTACTCCGTATGCACCGATGCCAAATGGAGCGGGGCTCTGCAGATAGCCGGGAAGAACAACACCGCCCTGCATGTGCACATTCGAAGCAGAAGCGGGCAGATAGACATACTGCAGTGGAACATGAGACGCCTCTGCAGCCGTTATGTAGGCGGTGTTTCGGGCTGAAACTGTGCCGCCGGAATTGACTGTTCTCAAACCGTTCGACTGCACATATGAAAGTGAGGTGGCCTGCTGGAACTGCACACCTGTTGTGGTTGCTGGATTGCCAACCCCGGGTGCCGATGCGTTACCGTTGCCAGGCACAGTGGCATTGTGTGCCGTCAGCGCCATGGCCGCGGCTGCGCCGGATAGTATCAGCAGTACAGCGACAGCAATGCTGGAAAAGAACCTGTGATCCTGCATGTCAGTGCCAACCGGATCATGTTATTTAACCCATTGGCGGGACCATACCGGGAAAATAAAGCATTTGTCCTCAACTGTCGGTTATGTTTTGCAATCTCAGCACTGCAATCGTGAGAGTGTTTGGGTATTCAAGGTACCTGTTTTTAACAGGTATTTCACCTTCCGTCAGCGGGAAGGAAAACATATTTAATATGACGAAGTGTAGCTTTCATCATGAATCCATCCAAAACGCAGACCAAATACAAATGCTGGTTCTGTGGCAGGGAATATGATTCTGAGGAAAAGGCAAATGCATGCCATGGCGCCGGGAGTTACCCGGTCTACAGGGATGGAACGAAGAGAAAGAGAAACCCGTTCGGTAACTAGGTTCTGCCACAGTAACGGTTGAATTCACACTTTCTGCACTTCCACATGTCGGATGTCATTGCAGCTGAGCCGCTTCTCATGAGCATGACAGTATCATGCAGGTATTTTCTGTTGCTGCTGTTCCAATCGATAATGAAGGCACCGTCACTATAGACAATTTCACCACTCTGCACAGGTCCGATATTCTCCTCAACAAGCTGGCAGTATGCGAGCAGCTGTGCGACATCCCATTCCCTTGGACGGCCGCGGCTAGCAGCACTCTTGTGCTCAACAGGAACAAAATACCTTCCCCTGCGCTCTATGACATCCGGCTTGCCGACTATGCCGGATGTCCTGGAATAAATCGGTGCATCGTTTCTCAGCAGCATGTCCTGGCCGACGATACTCACCCTTGTCCTCAGCCACAGGTACACAAGCAGAATGCCGGACAGAAGCAGGGCGGCTGAAAGGAAGATAGTCAGTGCAGGAACCAAACTGCAACACCAACCGAAATCAGGAGCAGAGCAGCCAGCAGTATCAGTCTCTGAGCTGCTACCCTCAAGCCAAGCAAAATGCCCTTCCTCCTGTGGTAGCGAACGCCCGCAGACTTTCGGTATATAACTGCTGCAGGTTCAACATAATCCTCAGGCGGACTGACATTCAGCCTGTACTTCATCTCGCAATAGACGAAGGTTGAAATCGACGATGCCTTTATCCACTCCGCATTTATTCCAGCGGGCCCGTCCCTTTCCGGCACCAATGCTGCATCCCTGCGGGCGTGTTTCTGCTGACCTCTATTTAAACAATCCGAGCAGTTGGCCGGCGAAGGCTTTACACCGGTGGCCGGTGCTCGGTATAATCAAAAGCAATGCCCTTCTTCCTGAGCAGCGACATGAACAATGAGTATTGCCTGTCGAAGAAGCCGAAGTATTCGGGCGGATACACTCCCCTGCTATCAACAAGACCCGACAACAGTACCCTGGCCATTGACGCTGCCGCGTAACCAGTCATCCTTGCCATCGACTTTGTCCCTGTTTTCGCGTTGTATCTGTCCACGTTTGTGTATTCGAACGTGCTGCCGTTTGAACCGGTTACCCTGGTAAGGCACATATCCCTGAACTCGCTGCCGAAGGAGCTGAACAGTGACTCGGTCAGTTTCTTTGGCACGGTTTCGCCCAGTGGTGTGCTGGAGAAGAAGCCGAAATCACGAAGCAGCTTCATGGCCTGAAGGTGTCCCGGATACCTGAGCGTCTTCTCATACATCTCTTTCACCTTGAGAGTCCTGAGCAGTGTTCTGAGCCCGTCGGAATAGAATGCATCGAACTCGCCCTTGTCGCCGAAACTGAGCGTTGTTATGTCTTCAAGCGGATCGACAGCCACTTCCTTCCCGTTGCGCACTATTCTTGCAGGTCTTGTGTACTCGTCTATCAGGCCCTCGACGTTGAATGTGACAGCATGCCTGAAGGGCGGCTTCGCATTCAGCGGCAATCCGGCCACAATTATCTCCAGCGTATCGACCTTCTCCCTGCTGTAAAGCCTGCCGGCCAGCACATTTGTTATGCCTGGTGCGTAACCCGCATCCGGGACGAACAGCACACGTTTGCGCCTGGCAATATCCTCCAGCATGAAAGGATCCTCCTCCATGAAGGAAGTGTCCACCACATTCATGCCCATCTGCAGCAGTTTGCGGACAAACCTGTATGAGACACTTCCCGGGAGCGTTGTAACCACGAGCTCTGACTTCTGAAGCACCTGCCTGTGTTCAAGTGCATCGCCATGGTACTTGTGCTTTGCATCCGTTCCTGCAAGTGCCTTCTTCGACTTGTCAAAGACTGCAATTTCATAATCCCTGGACAAATCCTGGACGACTGCCGATCCCACCAGGCCCGCACCGATAACTGCTATCACGTCTCGTGCATCATCTGATGATGATTAATATCTTCCTTCTTTCACCAGCCGGGAGGGCTGCTTTACACAATTGTTCATTCAGCACTCTTGTGCTCAACAGGAACA
>JAJYOM010000179.1 GCA_021796175.1 Thermoplasmata archaeon | reverse complement strand
CACTTTACTCATGATGCTAACTATAGCAATTGATTCGATTGTCAGGGCACTGAACACAGGAAGCAGCAGAAGGAAATAATAACGCTATCTCATGCACTGCTGCGGTTGGTCAGTTGTTGATTATCTGCGGCAGCAGATCAAAAAGTAATCCGTGAATAAGCAGTCAGGTCTAAAATTCCTATATGAATATTTATATTGCTTACGTATTTAATCTTGGTAAGCCCTATGATAGGCGCTGGTGGACAGGCGTGAGCAAACCTGTTGTTGTGACAGACGACGTGTTGAGCCAACTTGTAAGAGAGAGTTCAACAGTGAACTCAGTGGTTGAAGAGGTAGAGGAATTCATGAGGGACAAGAAGCGCGGCTTGGTTGTCAGCCCTCCAAGATTCACCTGCGAAGCGGGAGATGGAAAGCTGGTGATGACCTCCGGAGCCAGTGAGAGAAAGAGACTGATCGGACTGAGAGTCTATTCAACTTTCGAGGGCCCGGATTATGACAAACAGGTGACAGCCGTCTACGGCATGGACGGCAACCTGAAGGGTCTGTTTGTGGGAAGCATTGTCGGCATGCTCAGAACCGCAGCAATCAATGCAGTTGCGATCAAGCATCTCTCACGCCATGATTCGGCGACGCTTGGTGTCATCGGAACGGGAAGACAGGCCAGGTCTGTGGTTCCCGTTGTTTCGCATGTGCGCGATTTCAAGAGGATTGTGGTAAGCAGCAGCACACCGGGGCATGCAAAGAACTTCGTTGAGGATATGCGGGGCGAATTTTCTGCCATGGGTGTTGATGTCGAAATGGAAGACAGTGGAAGGGGGGTTGTTGAGAAGTCAGATGTGATTGTTGCAGTTACAACAGCGAGCAGGCCGGTTGTAAATGCCGACTGGCTGAGACCAGGGCAGCATGTGACGAGCATGGGCCAGAAGTACAGGGAGGCGCACGAGATAGATCCCCGGATTGTGACCGAGGCAGACCTTGCAGTGACCGACTCTTCCCAGCAGCTCCGCAGTTACGGTTCTCTGTTCTTCGTCAACGAAGCGGCGCGCGAGAGAATAAGTGAACTCTCAGAGCACATAGACGGTGAAGGAAGGAGTGACGAGGACATTACACTTTTCCTGTCTGTCGGGCTTTCAGGCACTGAAGTTGTTGTGGCTGACAGGCTGCTCTCCATCCTGGCCAAGGAGGGTGTAATGGAAAGTGAAGCGGAGCACGGTGACATCCGCGGCGGTCCGTGATGGCAGCCTTTTAATCTGTCGCCAAGTCTAGGGCAGTGGTTGGTGAACCGCGATTTGAAGGAATACACAATAAGGGCCGACGACACGAGCCGCCTTGAGGCTCTTCTCGAGGACAGCAGATTTGTTGTCACATGCGAGCTCGGCCCGCCGCAGGGGGCGGAAACTACGCCGCTTGCGGAAAAGGCAAGGAAGGTCAGGAATTTCGTAGACGCCTCAAATCTTACCGACTGCACAACTGCGATGGTAAGGCTTTCCAGCCTGGCGTCTTCACTTGTAGTACAGTCCGAGGGGGTGGAGGCGATTATGCAGCTCACGCTCAGGGACAGAAACAGGATCGGGCTTCAGAGCGATCTTCTCGGCGCTTCTGCGCTCGGCGTCAGAAACGTGCTCTGCCTGTACGGCGATCCGCCCGAATCAGGAAATGAGAAGGATGCAAAACCGGTCTATGACATTTCAACCACCGACCTTATTTCAGCGATAAGGAGAATGAGAGACAGCGGCGAGCTGATGGGCGGTGGCAGGCTGTCCCACCCGCTCAGGATGTTCATTGGAGCCGCCGCTACACCGCTGAGGGAAGACAGTTCCATCCGGATAGCAAACATTGCAAAGAAGGTGGAGGCGGGCGCCCAGTTCATTCAGACTCAGCCTGTATTCGATATGGACATCTTCGGAGAATTTGTTGCGGACATGCGCTCCTCAGGGCTTGCGGAGAGATGCAGCTTCATCGCGGGTGTAATGCCCATCAGGTCAGTCAAAATGGCGAGGCACCTCAAGGAGCGTGTTCATGGCATCACGGTTCCGGATGAAGTAATGCACAGGGTTGAATCCGCTTCCGATCCTGCAGCGGAGGGTTTGAACATTGCCAGTGAAACAATTTCAGAACTCAGGAAAATGGCCGGTGTCTCCGGAGTCCATATAATGACAGTTGGCTGGGAGAGCGCCATTCCCGAAATAGTTGAAAGGGCCGGTCTTATGCCAAGGCCGGCCTGAGAAAAGTGTTTTCAGCGCTTTCCATGCTTACTGGACTTTCCGCGGCCCGCTGCCTTCTTCTTCCCAGCAGGAACAAACCAGACATCCCTGACGAGATACTCCGGCCTGGCCGCAAATTTTGCTACCACCGGCATTCCAACATACAGGTCGTCAACGCCGCAGTCCTTAACTCTGGCCATGAAGAGACTGTCTGCCCCTTCAAATTCTATAAGTGCCAGGTTGTATGGCGTTTCCTTCAGGAATTCCTCGCCTCCGAATTCGCAAGTCGTCCATGAATGCACCTTCCCCTTCGACGGGAGACGCTTCCATGAAGTTGGCTCTCCGCAGAACGTGCAGTGACTCCTTGGTGTCGCAAACAGGTAATCGCAGGCGGCACATTCGCTGCCATACAGCTTACCCTCTGCAAGACCAAGGAAAAACCTGGAGTCGTTGGCGTAGCTGTGAATATAGTTTATAGCGTATGGGGACTTTATGACAAGCTGCTGCGATCCGTCCCTGTTACTGTAAATTGCAGCTCCGCGTTTCATCACATCCGCCATTACATCTCTGTAGCGTGTATATTTCTTGAGCTTCCTTGCCTTTCCTGCCATCTACTTCACCGCCTCCAGGATGGAAACAGTGACCGCGCTTCCTGTTCCGGCATGAGAATGTATCGCTCCGCGCTTCGCATTTTCTATCTGGAGCCTGCTGCTTCCGAAATGCTTTCCGACAGTTCCCTGGAGCTGCCAGAGCGCAAAGACGGCCTGCATGAGCCCGGTGGCACCAACTGGATGGCCGCATGCAATGAGGCCACCAGACGGATTGATCGGGATTGCTCCCGCAAGCCTAGTGTCGAAGCCGTAGTCGATGCCCTTCAGGAATGGTGCACCGCTTTCAACAAAGTCATAACCCTCCCCGTACTTGCAGAGCCCCATGTCCTCGTAAGTCTGCACTTCCGAGGAAGCGTAAGCATCATGGAGTTCGAC
>JAJYOM010000178.1 GCA_021796175.1 Thermoplasmata archaeon | reverse complement strand
CTCCGTGCCGCAGATTGATGCAACTGCGACCGGTCCCTCCTCCAGTCCTTCGAGACCTGCAAGCGGATCAGCGGCGGAACCGTACCCGAGCACTGTGTCAAAGAGCAGTACACGGACATCTGCCCTTGCGCTGTCCCTGACAAGCAGCGAATTTCTTGCCACCGGATCAATCATCGGATGTGGCCTTCCGGCGACGTACTCCTCCGCCCCGGTATCTATGCACACACTGACCTGGGAGGAGTCCTGCCCTGTCCTGTGGCTGCTGTCCAGAGGCGAGTTGGAGTAGACCGACACACCACCCTTTTGCAGTATAGCCTGTGCCTGGTAGCAAAGGCTGCCGCCTACGAAGTAACCCCTGAGCAGCCTCCTGCTGCCGGATACCGCGGGGAGCGGAAACTCCGCTGGAGGCTGAACACTGCCCTTTCCAATTTCCTTTGCAAGATAGGCAACAGCATCATCAATGATTCCACAGACAAGCGTCCTTCCTTTGACTGTATATTCACTGCTTCCAAGTGATACGAAGGCTGAGGGCATATCCCTGATCGCCTCTGTTACTGCATTCTGCAGTCCCGGATCAGGTTTCTTGCATACAACGGCAACGGCATGGTTCTTCTGCCTGAGGAGCGGGATTGCCTGCATTGTAGTTATGGCGCCAACTTCGCGTGCCAGGTCGTTGCTTCCTGTTCCTATGGCGTATGAGACGCCAAGCCCTGCCCTGTCAAGCTGAACAGTCAGCTCCTGGATGCCTGTTCCGGATGAGCCTATTACACCCACATCGTTTCCCTGGCTGAGACTGTTGGCAAAAGCGAGGCCGTGGCCGTCTATGATGGATGTGCCGCAGTCGGGTCCCATGACAAGCAGCCCCTTCTCCCTTCCCAGTGTTTTGAGCTCAATCTCATGCTCAATTGGCACGTTGCTGCTGAAAATGTGCAGGTTGACGCCAGCTTCCAGAGCCTTCAGCGCTATGTCCCTCACAAACTGTCCGGGGGTTGATATGAGCATGACGGAGAAATCGCCGGCGGACACTATCTGTGGAATTTCCTCGAGCCTGTATCTCCTCATCTGCCCGCCGGTTCCGCTGTCAATGCGATTCACCATCCTGACCAGAGCTGCTTCCGCCGACTCCTGCGTGATGGCATCGACAGCAAGAAGTATTGAGTTGCTCCCCACGCCTTCGGGCGGATGGAAGCCGGCAATCCTGAAGAACGAAATGTTTTCAGGAGTGGCAACCATGGCCCCGGCCCTGTTCACGCCGTCCATCCCCTCAATCTCCCTGCTGATCTGCATGAGCAGGACCGAATCGACGTATCTCCCTTCCATTGTTCTATAGACTTCGCTCAAATGTTTCGCCTTCCGTTACACTCTCTACCGGCAGTCCCGTGAATTGAAACTGACCGCTGCAGACAAAGCAGTAATACCCCGGTGCAGGACCGGGGTTAAAAGTGTTTCAGGTCTTCGCAGGTTCCTTTACCGGTACCTCTCTGATCATTGCGAGCCTGACCTGCAGATATCCAAACAGCGGGCCAATAGCGTTAGCCAGATATGCTGTTATGAAGGCTGCATATATGTTGCCGGGTATGAAACCGAAACCGCCGAAGTATGTGCTGAAGAATGTGGCAAAGCCGTAGAATATTGCAGGCGTGTACTTGATTGGCCCCCACCACCTTGTGCCCCACAGTATAGGCTGGTTGACCAGGAAGATTATTATGCCGTCGAGCAGCAACGTGACTGGGAGGCCAAGATTCATCGGTCCTATCACTTTCGTCAGGCCGTATCCGCCGGCAAACCCCCAGATGTCTCCCCAGAGGATGGCGATGTACATCTTCTTGAAGACAGGCATTCCCTGTCCCTTGCCTCCCCCACCTGCTGCGAAGTAGCCTGCCCATGTTATGAATACTGCCCAGGGCGGGAACAATATCGCATACGGTTTCGGCACTACGCCCGATATTGCCATCAGTACGGTCAGACCAGCCAGAAAGGCGCCTGTAAACGCTGTAGGTATTGTTTCCTTTGTTCTTGTTGCTATTTTACCACCCTTTATTTCCAGTTTCTTGTCTCCACCAGTTCACTCTTGTAGACAATCTTTCCACGCTTTACAACATATTTCCTTATGGGCACATCGAGGAATATGTCAGACACAAGCTTTGTCCCCAGCACGTTGAAGTCCGCATTCCTCCCTTCCTGCAGACCGTATGTTTTCTGTAACCCCTGTATTTTGGCCGCGTTGTGTGTTATCATGTCAAGGAGCATCTTCTGATCGGCGATAGAGCCGAGCTGCGCCGCGTGTTCGAAGAGCGAGCCTATCATCAGCAGGTCGCCACGGCCGAACGGGGTGAATGCATTCCTTATGTTGTTTGAGGAGAATGCAACGTTGACTCCGCCCTCGACGAACGGCCTGGGGTTGATGACGCCCCTTCTCACCCTGTTCCTGTCCCCCCTGCCGCTCAGGTACATGTCCGTGGCCGGAAGAGGTACGATGTTGATGCGGGCCTTCGCCATTCGCCTGATAGTGTCCATGAGCAGTTCAGGCTCTATGCTCGACAGGGAAGTCATGTGACCGACTGTGACCCTTCCCTGGAAACCCTCCTTTTCGGTCTTTTCGATCGTGTAATCTATCGACCTGTATCTCAGGTCGTCCGGGTTGTCTCCGAAATCGGCGTGGAAGTCCAGATCCCTCTTGTACTTTTTCGCCAGGCCGAACATGAGATCTATGTGTTTCTTTGTGTCCTCGTAACTGTTCTCGTTGTAGGGACAGCCGCCGACGACATCCGCGCCGAGTTTCATTGCCTCCTCTATGACCTCGAAAGCACCGGGCAGCTTGACAATGCCCTCCTGGGGGAATGCGACGACCTGCAAATCCACTACACCGCTGTACTCCTTCTTGAGCTGCTGCATCACCTTGAAACCGGTGAGTCCGCCCAGGGGGTCGGTGTCCGGATGTGCCCTTACGATCGTTGTGCCGTGGGCGACGAGCATATCCATCACCTGCCTTGACCTTGCGAGCACCTCATCGTACTGGAAACCCTTCTTCAGCTCGCCTGTTATCTTTATGGCTCCGGCAAGTGTTCCTTCGACGTTTGGCCTGACCCTCTCCAGGAGTGCCTTGTCGAGATGTATGTGGCTCTCGATGAATGTGGGCACAACCACGTCGCCCGCCACATCTATTGTGTTCTTTCCTTTTAGCCCTTCTCCCTC
>JAJYOM010000177.1 GCA_021796175.1 Thermoplasmata archaeon | reverse complement strand
CGCTTGCAGGGGAGATGAGGGCAAAAGGATCAAAGCATCTGTCCGATCTTGTTCTGCCTCTCTCATTCGCAATATTCATTGTATCGTTTACTGTATTCCGGGTGCCATTGCATACATCAGTTCCGCTCGCGCTGGCCGGCTCTGTAATTTCATGGCTGTCGGAGAGGTTCAAGTTCAAGTCGATAGACGACGATTTCCTGATGTCTTTTCTGCCGGCGGTCGCAATAACTGCTGTCCGGGCCCTGTTCTGAAGTGGAAGAGGAAACCAGCTGCCGAGCAGATCCACAATATCGCTTTATATTTCAGATGCGGATAGAGGTTCCCATGAACAGAATGAAGGTCATAAACGAGCCGTCCGATCTCGTTCCAATGCTTAGGGCTGTCGACACAGAGTCGAAGAGACAGGTTTTGAAGGAAGTGACCCTTGAGTGGAGGACAGCAAAGGAGATTGAGGAGAAGTATGGGAAAGAGGGGAAGGAGGCATTGAAATTTCTGGAGAAGATGAAGCTCGTGGAGACCAGATGGCAGTCTTCAAGCAAATCGCCACAGCCTGAAAAGGCATATCACACTTACTATTCGTCATTCCACATAAGTGTCACGTGGCCGGTCTACGAGATAAGCGATGTGCTCTCAATTGCAATGATGCCGGAGTCGGAGTTTAAGAAGGTCGAGAAGCGTATACTTGAGGAGATTGGGATGGAAGGGAAATTTGCAGGCGATGTAGCCGAGAGCCTTGGCATGACTTCGACCATGCTCAAGAGCGTCGTCAAAAGATCGATCAACCTCGATCTGAGGGGACACAGGGTGGAAAGACTGAAGGAAGAGATGTAGAAGCTCACATGATCACAGTACTCAGACTAGGGCACAGACCGGCCAGGGACAAGAGAGTCACGACGCACGTTGGTCTTGTGGCGAGATGCTTTGGCGCGTCAAGGATGGTCATAACGACAAGAGATGATGAACTCGTCTCAAGGATTCAATCAGTAAATGACAGATTCGGAAGTAACTTCTCTGTCGAGTACCAGAGAAACTGGAAAAACTACATCAGGTCGTTTGACGGCATAGTCGTCCATCTGACCATGTACGGCGAGAAGCTCGGCGAGGTTGCCGGAAGGATCGGGCATGACGGTGACTTGCTTGTAGTCGTTGGATCGGAAAAAGTGCCGAAGGAAGTATACCACCTTGCAACCTACAACGTCGCTGTCGGCAACCAGCCGCATTCGGAAGTCGCGGCACTCGCTCTTTTCCTTGACAGGTATACGGGCGGAGCGTGGGAAAAGGAAGAATTGGGCGGAAAGCTGAAAATAATGCCTTCCGCGAGGGGAAAAAAGGTGGAAACAGTCAGTTAGCCTGTTTTTCCCTGCTGCTTATCTTCTTAGGGAAATACTTCAGCAGAATGATGTCGCCAACACTCCTGATCCATCTGTAAGGAAACAGTACAGCACGGCTGCTGTCCACAAGCAGCGGATTTGTGTCCGCAACATACAGCCCGTTGATCTTGGCTTCATTCACATCTATCACGACATTGCTGACGCTGCCCAGGTAAATACCGGATTCAGTGTAGCACTGCCGCCCTATGAGTTCAGTAGCTTCTTGAAGCAATTGTCCACCCCTTGCACCCTTATTGCTCTACTGCATTTAAAAGAGTATGGATGCATCTCTTCAGGAAACTATCATTGAGAGCGGCATCAAAAAGTAATATATAATTGCCCCACTTTGTATTGTGGAAAAGAGGAAGGGGCATTTGAGCTTGAATCCGAAGGCGAAAAAGGCGATTATTGCCGTCATTGTAACGGCAGTGGTTGCCATAGTGATTATCCAACTGGCAGTTCCACCATCCAGCGCCCAGTCAGTCAGCCTGACCGATGTGCCAAGTACTCTTGTTCTCGGCCACACCTACAACTTCTATGTGACTGTCAACCTGCAGAACGGCGCGAAGATCTATCCAAGCTCAACAATCACTCTTTCCGTGTATAATTCGAAATCTGCACTTGTTGCGGCGGCGGAATTCAATGGAACAGGCTCGCCCATCAGCACTGGAGGATTTCTGCAGTCCGTTTCAGTTTACAATGGAACTCCCACTAACGTCTATGGTTACGGCGGGACGCAGTCCGGTTACCTTAGCTACAAGGTTGCTGTGGACTTCCTGAGCGGCGGTGCTGTCGGGGCGGGCCAGTTTTCAATGGGCGCCGCCGTCAAGATTAACGCGACATCACCAACGCTGAACAGCGCGCCTGCAGTGTTCAGCGTCGCCTCATCGCCCAACACATTCCCGATTGTGCCAATATTCATCGCTGCCGATCTGGTGGTAATCGGTGTTGTGGTGTGGGTTATCATGACAATGAGAAGGAAGAGGTGAGCTCAGGCACTCCCGTAGCCGCAGCGGGGACATTGCTCCGCTGTAATGCTCATCAGCGAGCCGCAACTGGCGCATTCCTTGAGCGGGGAAGAGCCGCATATCCTGCACTTTGTCTCTCCCTGCCCCATGACGGCACCGCACACTGAGCAGAGTATGCCGATGCGCCTCTTCATCTGCCTCCTCTCCCTCTCCTGGATGCGTTTGCCGTACTCCTCGACAACGAACGCTATGCCGATGACAGAGAGGGAGGAACTGGCGGCGAAATAGTATATCACCTGCTCTGTGTAGAAACCGGTAGTTGTGCCGTTCAGGTAGTTTATCAGATAAAGAAGCAGCAGGTTGATGGGGGTTATCGCGATCAACCCCCAGCCAACCGCCTCCCTGACAAGACCGTAATCCATGTCTGAACGCACAGACCTCACTGAAAACACGATTGGAGAGGTGTTTATGAAACTTATATATCCATCCATAAAATTCTCAACCGGAGAGGGCCCATAGATCAGCCCGGAAGATCGCCTGCTTTGCAATCTACCAGAGACAATACAGCAGGAGGCCGCGGGTTCAAATCCCGCTGGGTCCATACCTATTTACGGTTCAAATCCATGCCTTCGCCTGAAAACTCCAAGAGAAGGCAGCCGCCTGTCAAGGTTCCGTATTAATGGTCTGTTTTCAATCAATTTCTCAAGCCACCGTACTGATATCAAGAGATCGTCGGAATTCAACTCGGTACCGGGCTTCAAAACCATCAAGCGCAAGTGAACCAACCCGTCAAGCAGTCCTGCCTTATCCGCAACCTCGATAATGTCTCTGGGTACTGTTTTCTGAATTTGTGTGATAGTTGACC
>JAJYOM010000176.1 GCA_021796175.1 Thermoplasmata archaeon | reverse complement strand
CTGTGTCTGAAGCAGCCAACAATGTGGTCATTTACCATGCCTGTCGCCTGCATATGAGCGTAGCATATGACTGGACCAAGAAATGAAAAACCTCTAGAGCGAAGGTCCAGACTCATCTTTTCAGACTCGGCTGACCTGGGGGGAATACTACGAAGACTCTTGAATGCGTTGTCAATCTGCCTTCCACCGACAAACCGCCAGATGTACCTGTCAAACGAGCCGAACTCATCCCTGACAGACAGATAAGCATTCGCATTCTTAACTGAGGCCTCCAGTTTCTTGCGGTTACGTATGATAGCAGCATCATGCATCAGCCTATCAATGTCACTGCCCGAAAATGAGGATATCGCCTCAGGGTTGAAGCCATCGAATGCCCTTCGAAAGGCTTCCCGTTTCCTGAGGATAGTTATCCAGCTGAGCCCTGCCTGGAACATCTCCAGCTGCAGGAACTCAAAAATCTTCCTGTCGTCGTGAAGGGGAACCCCCCATTCTGTGTCATGGTATTCCAGATAAAGCGGATCGTCTCCGCACCAGCCGCATCTTAGTCTGGTCGCCTCCATCTCATCGCCGCACTTCAGTATTTGAATGCATGTGCATGTAAGCAGATCGGGCACTTAACTCCTGTGTACAGGTCAGAATCGCATTGCGATCACAGCACTCATTTTATTAGGCGATCAGATTACTACAGGCGGAGAGTCTTCACCATGAAGGTCTGCGTCACCTTTCACAATGACATATTCACCCCGTGGCCTGCAACCAGCATAGTCCATCCCATCGAAGTGCTGCTCGAAGCCGGCAATGAAGTGGTTGTCGTCACATGGGACAAGGGACGCAATATTGACCTGAAGAAACCTACACTGCAGGTAAGAAGAGAGACTGTGCGCGTTCCTGTCAGGAATGCCTTGTCCTTCTATGAATTCTCCAGAAAACTGTCGGAGAAGCTGGTTGCTGAGAGACCAGATGCCATATTAGCCTTCGATCTGGAGGTTCTCAAGGGATCGGCTACTGCTGCCGGGCGGTTGCATGTACCTCTCCTGTTTTTCGCGCGTGAGGACTGGCCCTCCATGGTCAGGGGAGAGGGAACACTTTCCGGAAGACTGCGTGCAGCTGCGTTTGCCACCATGGAAAAGAGTATCTGCAAGAGGAGGGTCGAGCACGCATATTCTGTGAACCCGGAAAGGGGTGAAAAGTTTATCAGGTGGTCAGTTCCGTACACCACAATTTACACGACAAAGGGACTTGGTGAACTTCCGAATCCGCCAGACAAGCTGAATGGTTTCTCAATCGCAATCGCAGGCTCGATGCTGGAAATGGAGGCGCTTCCCAATGTGTTGAAGGCGATAAGGGACCTCGACTGCAGCCTTCACCTCATTGGGGGAGATGAGAGGAACATTCCGGGTGTGAGGGAAATTGTGGCTTCGTCCGGAATGAATGACAGAATCGTCCTGACCGGTCATCTCCCTTCAGTGGGTGATTACTACAGGGAAATAGGAAAGTGCTCCATGGGACTTACCCTCCCGCTCAACAAGGACAGGAACAAGTATCTGGGCATCAGTGTCAAAATGTGGGACTACATGGCGATGGGTCTGCCGCAGGCAGTCTCAAACATGCCCGCAATGGCATCGATAGTTATAGGTGATGGGAGCAGACGGATTGGGCTTGCAGTTGACCCGATGTCATCGGAAGAAATAAAAAAGGCAATAGTGCACTACATGTCAAACCCTGCAGAGGCGGTACATGCAGGCAGTCTGGCAAGACAGCTTTTCATCGAGAAGTACTGCTGGGACAGACAGAGGGAGTTGCTGAAGCAGTCACACTGGATTTTCTCAGGCAAAAGGAAATGATTTACACTGGTCGGCGACAACTTGTTTCCTTTCTGCTGTTCTTGTTACATATTGGGTGAGAAACGATCATTTTGGGGAAGAGGCGAGTACGGATGCGCCCGCTGTTAACAGCCTGGCGGGCACGTAAAGCCTTGCGAACAAATCTCATATGGCGGAAAGTAGGATAGCCTATCTGACGGAAATACGAAAGGTTTTCTTCGGTCAGGCAATAACCAACAGCGGAAGGCAGGACATAATGACCATAAGCACATTCAATCCCTACAGCAACGAGAGAATCAGGGAGTTCAAGGAAGAAGATATAGAGTCACTGGGAGCAAGGATATCCAGCATCAGGAATGAACAGGTCAGTTGGAGAAAGAACATCGATGACAGGATAGCCTACCTGAGGAATGTACTGAAGCCGAATCTGCAGAAGAAGGAAAATGAAATCGCGAGACAGATGACAATAGAGATGGGAAAGCCCATCTCGCAGAGCATTGCCGAAGTCAAGAAATGTGAGGGACTGGTCGACTTTGCAATACAGAACTTCGGTCGGTTTCTGGAGCCTGAACAGGTCAAAACTGAAGGAATGAAGACGTACGTCAGATTCGATCCGCTTGGGGTGGTCATGCTGGTTATGCCATGGAACTACCCGCTCTGGCAGGTGTTCAGGGCTGCGATTCCGGCCATGACGGCCGGCAATGGCGTTTTCCTGAAGCACGCATCAATAGTCACAGGCACCAGCCTGCTTATCGAGGAGGTAATGGAATCGCCCCTCTTCAAATCCGCCGTAATCTCAGGGTCAAACACCCTTGAGCTGCTTAAACATGTGGACGGCGTCTCTTTCACCGGCTCAACATCGGTTGGAACCAGGATTGCAAAGGCCGCAGGGGAGGAACTCAAGAAGGCGGTGCTCGAGCTTGGCGGTTCCGATCCGTTTATAGTGCTGAAGAGCGCAGACCTGAGGGCCACGGCTGAAAAGGCTGCGTTCGCCAGACTGCAGAATGCAGGACAGAGCTGCATCGCATCCAAGCGTTTCATCGTGCACGAAAGTGTCTTTGATGATTTTTACAGGGAGCTGAAAGAGCAATTTGCATCAGTCATTATGGGTGATCCTATGGACGGGAAGACTTTTCTTGGCCCGCTTTCATCCAGCGAGCAGACGATGACTGTGAACAGGCAGGTCAGCCAGCTGAGGACAATGGGCACAGTAGATCAATTCGGGGGGGCCAGTGGCAACATGATAGGGCCAACAATAGCAAGTACCGATGCTCTGTTTGACCAGGAGATATTCGGCCCGGTAGCCGTCGTGAAGAAATTCAGGAACGATGATGAAGCAGTCAGAATGGCGAATGAGACTCCGTTCGGACTTGGCTCATCAGTCTGGGGCGATCCTGAGGAAGCAGAGCGCCTGGTGCCAGATATCGAAGC
>JAJYOM010000175.1 GCA_021796175.1 Thermoplasmata archaeon | reverse complement strand
CCTCTCCATCGGCCTGAGCGAAACGCCTCTGGCGCTTGCTCTGGCGCAGGAGCTTGTGGTCCTTCCACTCACTGTCTTCATGCTCCTAGGATCATTTCAGTCCCTGCCGCGGGATCTTATAAACCAGGCAAGAGTTGATGGGTGCGGTCTTCTGAGGGCGATATATACAGTAATAGTCCCTCTGGCAAAGTCGGGTGTAGCCGCCGCTTTCATACTATCGTGGATGGTGTCCTGGGATGAGTTCACATTTGCAGTTTTCCTTTCTCCAATTCACCCCACTCTGCCGATTCTCATCTACATTTACATTACCAGGGGCTACATCCTCGATGCAGCGGCCTTTTCAGTAATGGTGACAATCCCTGTGGTTGCACTAGTGGTTATATTATCAAGATTTCTGAAAGGCGAATTTCTTGCGGGAGGAATCAACGGATGAGCATGGCACACTTGAACTCAATTCTCTACCCGACAATGCGCAACAGAAATGGCGAAATGGAACCGCCTCGCGTGAATGCTGAATATCCTGTCGATATGTTCAGCAATCGCGGCCGATATTCGAAATTGAGAGGGAGGTCTCAGTCTTGCAGGAAGTGAAACCGAAACTGGAACTGAAGAAAGTATCAAAGGCATACGGAAAGACAGTGGTACTTGACAATATTGACCTGACTGTTTCAGGAAATGAATTTTTTGCAATACTTGGACCGTCGGGGGCAGGTAAATCAACTCTTCTGAAGGTAATTATAGGCGTGGAGAGCCCGGATTCGGGCAGGATATTTATTGACGGGAAGGACGTTACTGACCTTCCTCCCAACAAGAGGAATGTTGCAGTAGTGTTCCAGAGCTACGCACTTTATCCAAATATGACCGTTTTCAACAATATCGCCTTTCCGCTCAAGATGCGCCGTTATACCGACAAGCGCATTTCAGAAAAGGTGAGGATCACGGCGGAGAAACTCGGTATAACAGAAATACTGAACAAGAATGTCACCAAAATAAGCGGGGGCCAGAAGCAGAGAACCGCTCTCGCACGGGCTCTTGTCCGTGACCCCTCGATATTTTTGCTCGACGAGCCGCTGAGCAACCTTGATGCAAGGGTCCGGTTCCGGGCAAGAGAGGAGCTGAGACAGCTGCAGGAGGATCTGAAGCAGACTTTTGTCTACGTCACACATGACCAGTCAGAGATTGCAAATCTGGCTAACAAGGTTGCAGTTATCCATAACGGCAAATTCGAGCAGATTGCAGATTATTCCGAGCTGTACAGGCACCCATCGACCAGGTGGGTGGGAGACTTTGTAGGAAACTATCCGATGAATTTCATACCCGCCGGCATTCTGGGCGATAGCCAGCAGAATGCGGTGGCAGGATTCAGGGCGGAGTGGGTCAGTTTTTCCGAAAAGGGATTCAAAGTCACAGTCGTAAGCACAGAGACGATTGGCGACACGCATTATACATTATGCGAGACAGGCGAGGAACATTTCATTGCGAAGTGCGCTGCCTATCACGAACCGGGGACTGTACTGAATGCGGTTGTGGAAAAGTACAACCTTTATGAAAACGGCAATCTGGTTGAGAAGGACAGGATTCCCTGAAACAGACGGCTGAACGAATGCGAAAACACTCACTGGTGCAGGGGGCCGGATTCGAACCGGCGAACCACTTCTGGACAAGGTCCTAAGCCTTGCGCCTTTGGCCAGTCTGGGCTACCCCTGCCCTCGGGCGTTCAAATCATGCAGCACGCCGTAAATGAACTTAACCGCATTTTCCCTGCTTCCTGGATAAGTTGCCGCCCGTACCTCAACTTCAATGGAATCATGCTCCCTCCTGGTTCGTTCATCCAGTTTTGATGATAGTCGGGGAGAACCAAGGAAGCATGATTGCTTGTCAAGCCGAAAATGCAGCGTATTGCTGTCATCAATTCTTTCTTCCAGTGTACGCAGGAGTTCCTCTCTGTCCTCTGGACCGAGTGTTGATATAATTCTTTCAAGCGCTCCCTCACCTCTCATCCTTGCATATATGAGCTTCATCGGCTGATGGAAATGCGCTTCAGCTTTCCTCGACTCAAATGCAGCTTTTTCTCCTGTTACATATCTTACAGCTGCAGCAACGCTCTCCTCATTCTCCGTCGCATGACAAACCACCCAGCAGACAACAGTTGTTATCTTTCCTTCCGTCATTCGGCTATCCTTCAGGCTATCCTGCTCACCATTCTTAAACCATAACCGGTGACAACTTCTACGATTCCCTTCAGCTTCCTGTCGACGGTCTCATCACCTGTATCCACTTTAAGCTCCTTGAGTTTGTTCATCTTGTCCTTCGTTGCTATGATTATTATATTCTCCCTGGGAAGACTCGAGACAAGCGATGAGGTCAGCTGCTGGTTTCCCCTGCCAAGTATGAAACCGTTTCCGCCGAGCGGCGTCAGTATCAGGAAGACCTTCTTCATCTCGGCTCCCCCAAGCAACCTGCCAAGCGATTCATCAGTGACATCTTTCTCGACAAGTTTCCTGTTTATGAGGATATCAATGCCCAGAACGGGAGTAAAGTAGCCCAGCTTCCTCAGTATGAATTTGACGGTTGAACCAGTGCCCATCACATACAGGCAATCGCTGATCATGCTGTCAATGACGTAGGCGGATATACCCTCAAGCTCCTCTTCCACCGATGGCTCCTCACTTTTTCCGCCTGCGACACGGGAGAGTACAGGTGTTAATGCCTGACCGTATTTCGCAACAGCGGGCTCGCTCCCGTCCGGCTCCCTGTCGAAATCGAGCAGTTCGATTCTGGCTGTTTTCATACCGCCGGTCAGTATTTCAATCATCGCGGGGCCAAGTTCACCTGGTGTATTGAGGAATGCGCCTGAATACATTTTGACCCCGGAAGGTATGCCGAGAACCGGCAGTTTCATCCCTGTTGCGGCTACCACGTCTCTCGCGGTTCCGTCTCCTCCGGTAAAGAGTACAATGTCAGCACCTCCTACCATCATCTCTCTGGCCGCATTGGTCGTGTCTTCAGGTGCAGTCACTTCCTTTGGTGAGTAGACAATGCTGTAGTTGACATATCCCGCCTTCTTAAGTGACTCCTCCCCCATTGGTCCGCTGCATGTAAGGAGATGAGGCTCCTCAATTCCCTCATCCCGCAGTGCGTCCAGAAGCGACGCTACAGCAATTCTGGCTTTCTCAGGTGCCGCTGCCTTCGCTCCAAGCCTGATAGCGGACTCGGCGAGCCTTCCATCGCTGCCTTTGAGTGCCTTGGGACCACCTATTCCGGCCAACGGATTGACTATGAAACCCACAATC
>JAJYOM010000033.1 GCA_021796175.1 Thermoplasmata archaeon | reverse complement strand
GTCCATCCTGACAAAGCCCATCCCGGTGTAGTTGGCTGTGAACCTGAATTCAATGGAAAGGTCTGTCTGGTTGAGCGGCACAACAGATGTGACAGTGTTGTTGTGGTCAATCCTCACATTCGTGAGCTTCTCCCCGACCTTGGAAAAGCGCTTTGCTTCAATGGAGTTCAATTCCCATCCTTTTATAGCGATCATTCTTACCAGCCCGTATTGGATCAGAGGACAGTGATATTAAGAGATCAGCTGGGAAGTTGTGTTTGCATTCACAGTTGTACATTCTGTGTCACGTCAAAGTGGATAGCAAGGTTGCAGGCAATAGTTTAAATACAGAGGGAAATAGTTGTCGGTCAGTCTCCGGATTAAGGAGACACAGACAAACAAGGAAGAATAGACATGGAATCGACAAACAAGGAATTGACAAAAATATCGGATCTGACGCCTGAGTCAAAGAGCGTCAACGTGATAGCAAAAGTCTTATCCGTTGGAGAACCAAAGGAAATACCCTCTAGGTTTGGACCTTCAAGGAAGGTCGCAGAAGTGCCCATAGCGGATGATACGGCAACAGTTGTCCTAAGCCTCTGGCAGGACCAGATTGGTAGTGTTGGCGAAGGCGAAACAATCCAGATTGAAAATGGTTATGTTTCACTTGTAAAAGGTCACATAAGGGTCAACGTTGGCAAGTACGGAAAGATAGCCAAGAGCGAAGTCGACGTGAATGACCCGAACACCGGTGTCAATGTCAGCGACAAAGAGTACGAGATGCCCGAGAGGCGCCCGTACCGTGGCGGTGGCGGCGGTGGCGGCGGCGACAGGAGAAGGTCGTTCGGCGGACGTGGCGGCGACAGGGACAGAAGGTTCTGAAGCAGCCTTTCCGGATGAACAAACAAACACTTTACCCTCGCAGTCCGAATGGCCTGCGATGGCTCTATATTTTTGCGCGGCTGGAATTCAAACTAAGTTCAAGTTATATATCAGTAGGTTTTTACTGAAAAATTGGGCCGCAGTAACTCAGCCTGGGAGAGTGTGAGACTGAAGTGTTAACTCACAGACATCTCAAAGTCGCCGGTTCAAATCCGGTCTGCGGCATTCCCTGTTTTCGATGATGGTTTTTGCCAGAAAAGGTCGCGAAAGCCCATTGATTTCAGTCATGGGTGAAGCGACCGACACGGTCAATTGATATAAAGTGAGCTGCAGGATTGCGAACTCCGATTCAAGTACCGTCTCCATCCCTTTCGAGACCAAGAACGTGAGCTCATGCGCCAGCTCGATAAGCTGAAATTCCTCTGGAACTATGCATTGGAGCAGAGACAGCACGAATAGAATACAGGGGGTATTTCTGTCGGCCATACGGAGCGGTGCAGGCATCTCACCGCATGGCGCGGAAACGACAGCGGCGGAATGGGACGCGTGTATTCGCATGTTACGCAGGAATGTCTTCACCGCGTGGACAGGGCATTCAAGTCGTTTTTCAGGCATCTTGCACGCTAACCGCGCTTCAAGAGCGAAGTAATTCCCTCCCATACCAGGATGTATGGAACGGTTCAGTTGCCGTAACCAGTGGCAGAGACAATACGAAACCCTTCACCTGTCGAAGATAGGCGATATGCCTGTACAGTACGACAGGCAGCTGCCTCCCGGCAGGGTGAAGAGATGCACCGTCAGCGGGGAAGGTGACAGGCGGTATGCATTGATCACAGTCGAAGTGTCCGATGCGGCTTCGCCTTCAACCGCAGAACCCAAATACCCGATCGGTATTGATTTCGGTCTCAATCACATTGCTGCACTCTCGGCCAGTGTAACAGTCGAAGCGCCTAAGTTCTTCCGCCGCTCAGAGAGGAGTCTCAGGCGTGCGCAGAGGAAGCTGTCGACCAGGGACTTGGTGAACAAGCTCACCACAGGATGGGCACGTCCCCATGACCTTATCGCATTCGAGGACATGGTTGTGGGGCCCTTCGGTAGAGGAAGAATGACCAAATCCATCCATGATGCTGGCTGGGCATGAATGGTATTGGAGAGCCAACCTAAAGCATTCATGCCTACTGAAATCATTACCCTGTAATTGAAATTTCAGTCTTCCGGAACAATTGCATTCAGCGCACGCCTGTTGCTGCGGGATCTGTGATCGGGACACATCTTCGGCGTGAAGACTATTTCATTGCAGCCTGAGAGCGCGATTATCTTTCTTCTGTACGTCTTCTCCGCAACGAGCTCCTTCCCCGAATCCTTCGCACATTTGCGCCCTCCTGACTTCCGTGCGTGGTAGAGGGACAGTGTAATGTTTTTCTTTTTGAAACTGCAGCAGATGCCTATGGCCTCCATATCCTCCCTGGGCACCCCGTGCCCCATCCCCTCGAGCATGTCTGTGAGCTCGTTCGCTGTCAGGTCACTCTGTATGAGTCTCCTCGCCGCATAACCGAATTGGACGGTGTCCAGAGAGAAGTTCCTCGTTGCATCCGGATGTTTGCCGATGTAGCGTATGTACCGCTGCACAACTTTTCCTTTCATCTTCCTGTTTTCCGCTTTCGCATAGGGTGTCTGTCCCCTGTTCCTTATCTTCCGTATGAACGACATCAGGTAGTGAGTGGCGGTCACCACTATCAGTCACTACCGGTTGTGCCCATTCACTGTCGCGAAACGTGCAGATTTTGCCTATGCCGACAGCCTAAGAAAGACACAGTGTGGAAGGAAGTGATGTCAGCCAAACGAAGTCAGACTCCTAACCATACACCGACGCCATACTGGTTAAGGGATTTGGAACAGGTTTCACACTGCGATTTGCATTCGCTCATGGCTCCTTGGTTGCCATCGGCACTCCAACGCCGGTTACATAGTTGTTTGCCTGCTGATTGGAGGCTGCAAATGAGGACGAGGTGACTATGTCATACACTGTGAAGTTGCCTGACAGGACCGTAATGTTAGTCACAGGAATGAATGTGTTGTTGACTGCATCGTAGAGCATCATGCCAACGGTGAGGTTACCGAGCATTACAAGCATCGCTGTCCCGTTCTGTGCAATCGCGAACAACGGCTGGTCGGTCATGCCCGATACATAGAGCAGGCCGTGGTTGATGTCGACAATCTGTGTTACGTTTGACGCCATGATGGACTTGATTGTACCCGTTGTCAGTCCGGATGTGGAGAGTGATGAGGCGCGGTCCGTCTGCAGTATGTTGTAAGAGAGCAGCTGTTCCCCGACGGAGAGGTTCTGCACAGGTACCTTCTGGCCGCTGGCAAGGTATGCAAGCGTGCCATTGAGAACGCATCCGCCCGATGGGACCGATATCTGCAGGTTTGCCTGCTGATTGATACCCGTTCCGGAAAGTGTAAAGCTGTCTACATTCGAGGCATAGTTTCCATAGTCTGCCCACACACTATAACTGCCAGGCATTGAAGTGAAGACAGAGTAGTCACCGTTTGCATTCAATGATGGAGAGTAAGTGTATCCGTTGGGTCCTTCCACATATACGGTCGCAGAGGGCAGCGGGTCTCCATTTGTGGAGTCGATCACTTGACCATATATCTCATCGCCAAGGTTGTGCATGGAATCATCTATGTACTTGCCTGCTATGCCAATCGACGTATTGCCCGTGGACTCCATGGCCGTGCCCCACGGAGTCTGGTAGGATGCTGACACTGAAACAACGCTGTTCGGCAGAAGGAACAGAGAATACTGCCCGGCCGAGTTCGTCTTTACCATGTATATCGACCCGTTGCTTGCGTCAAACACCGTTATCCATGAATTTGCCAGTGGTGTTCCGCCTCCTGCTTTGTCAATAGTCCCTGCGACGGCGGCTGTGTCGCTAGTTGTGGTGTAGTTGATGAACGCTGTGGCACCGTAGTAATTTGTCCCTGTCTGCCCGATGTCCCATATATTCTGGGCCTCCAATGAGATGCCTGGTTCAAAGCTAAAGAACTGGCTCGGAATCTGGACGCTCGCGTTTGCTCCACCGGCAAATACATTCTGCCATATGCCGTTCACGGTTCCTCCACCATTAACGTCGATGGACTCGTAGGCTGGACTGTTAAGTCCGGTGGATGAACCGGACGTTCCAGAAATCGGACTCAGGTAGTTGTAGGCTGTTTGAAGCATCTGATAACCAGTGATTGCATATCCAACAACGGGAAGGAGGCTCAGCCCGTCTATCAGCTCATTCACAACAACCTGTGCCAGCTTGCCGGAAGAATTGATAGTCTCGTTGAAGCCCATGAAGTTATCTGGTTTGTAATAAGTTTGGATGCTGCTTGCATTGGTGAGAGATCCCATAATGGTGATTGTAGTTGCCTGCCTGTTTATAGTCTCGGTCTGTGGACCATTATACTTGGTGTCCACGACCTGTTGATAGGAGCCGGAGTCCACTCCCAGATAAATTGTAACAAGCAGAAAATTTCCTTGCGAACTAAATGAGTAGAATGTACTGCCTGCATTGTTGCCAGGTGTCCCTGTCGAAAAATTGAGTGCATTGCCAACGACGACTTCAGATCCGGATGTTGCATTTGCCATTACTGCGCTCTTCGAATTTGTCACGTAAGCGCCGTAAGGATCCTGTGTTAGGTAAATCGTGTTATTGCCGAGATAGCCTTGCCAGTTCCAGAATGTGCGTGGAACGGAGACGACTGCCTGCGGCATCGCATTGCCTGGAAGCAAAGTCGCAAGGAACGCAAACTGGTATGAAACAGTGCCGCCTCCCTTGTTGTTGTCATACATTCCAAGGTAAAGGTGCGTATTCCCTACACCAAGCTGCGAGTTCGAGCCGCCCAGATCGCTGAGCATGGACCCGGAGCCGGACCAGAGTGCAGCATATTCCGTGCCGGTTGCTGGCCATCCTTCACTCATCAGGTAGTAGGAGCCGCCGGGTGTGTTCACGCCCTGACTCGATACGACGGGTATAGGGCTGTTGCTCCCAGGAGAGTAGTTGATTTGATAGGCCTCTCCGTCCATTACAGCAACGTATCCCTTAAGGACCGAGGCATAACCGTATGACTGCACACTCCCACCATATGACGCAATCTCCCCAATGATTGTGTTCTCGCCAGTGTAGCTTGAAGTGTCCTGGTAGGCATAGAGGACATACTTGGCATAACTTGAGCTCGCCTGTGTTGCCGCTGCCATCGTGTACCAATTGCCGCTACTGAAACTGAAGTGGAGCCCGTTGCTGACGCTTTCCGAACCTGAAGGTGCAGCGGAATTGGTCCAAACCCATCCCGATGGCAGGCTTGTCCCGGCGAAATTCCAGTAATCCGGGAATATGTTCGCTCCATTGTCGTACTGCGCGTACGAAGCCGAGAGCTGCGGTGCTTCACCCACTGTGTTCCCATTCATGAGATTCACAGATGGATCGGCAAATGCCGCATATATTACAAGATTCGAGTTGGCCGGTATGCTCTCAAGTTTGAGCCAGAACACGCTGGCGGTGGCTGTATTGCTTGGATTGCTCTCAAGCCATGAAGGAATAACTGTTCCATTCAAGTACATGAATTCCATGTTGCCTAGGTTTGACGCCTCCAGCCGAGTGAACCGGGTGCTCGGCCAGGCTACCTCCTGCTGGTAAGGGCCGGGAGTAGCCTGTGATTGTGTGTTCGTGACAGTAATCGCCACGGATGCAACTATCCCGGGTGGACCGGCAGGTGCAGGGTAAGCACCGCTCTGGGCAGCCGCCAATCCGCTTGCAGAGAATATGCCGGTCAGCATCAGGAAGATGGTGACATAGATTGGAACCAGCTTCCAGGACCTTGTCCTTCCAGTATCTACATTCGCAGGCACTGTTTCCAAATCATCCGACAAGACTTTCCTCCTCCAAAGTTGGCGCGAATCAGCGGCTTGTCCGTTTGGAGTGAATTCGCCGGAAAGCGGTTGATAATCAGCATAATGCGGCAATGCACAGCAGGACAGCGACCGACTCACAGACGATCCGTCCGGACGTGTATGCAAGGCGGGAACCACCATTCGCCCTTGCTAAACACATATCTGTTTCGAGATATTTTAACATTCGCGTATGTCAATAATTACATGTCGTAAAATATGTTTTCCGGGGAAGCACTGATTTCAGAATGATTTACTCCAACTTGACCGGCAAACTGTAAAATCTATCCTTCTATTCGCCTGGATCGACATCGATTTGGACGGGCATCAAAAAGTGGGGCTATTGCGCATTCGGATTCCAGTCTGTTATGGTAAAGGTGAACAGAACCCAGTCGGTCGCAGGGAAGTCAGGTGTTGTCAAATTCACCCACGTAATGTGGAAGTTCGATGCAGTGGGAGTCATAATCCAGGGCAGGGAAGGTCCGGTATTGTTGATCTTGAATCCTGTCCCATTAGTATTTATAATGAGTTGGTAAAGGTCAGCGGATCCTGTCCTGATCGATACGGCACTAATTGTGTACGACCCAAAAAGAGCTACATTTTGTGAGTAGTTAACAGAAGTGCCATTCACCGGGTTAAGAATCATAACGCCATAAGGAGAAGAAGAGTTCGAATTCTTGATCGCTGTAATGAATCCAAACTCAAAATCAAAACCTCCACCGCTTCCAAACCCTACTTGAGGCTTGTAGATTGTGTTATTCAACACGAGCTGGACAGACCAGTTGTCGATGAAAACAAACGGTACGAATCTTATGTGCTCAGCCGCTGAATTGGACGGTGTGAAAAGATTAAACCAATGGGGATAGGTGCTGATGTTTGCAAACGTAACAGCTTGATTGTAGAATGCCACATACGCCAGTGCCGGCACCACACGTAACGCATAATATCCGTTGGGAATAATGCCGCCGATCGTTATTGATGATGAATTGGAATATACTGTAGACTCTTGACCGTATTGCTGATGATTCAGGTTGAGCACGGTGACAGACCAGTTGGTGCCTGAAGGCAGGCCGTTTTCGTCAAACGTCACTGATATCCGCCGTAGCACGAACTGGTAGTATGCAAATGAGGCTAACCCAATTGACAACAGTATGATGCCCGCCGCCAGGACAGACTTTATCTTCCTGCTCATCTTCCACTTATCCTAATTGCACAAAATTATTTAACCATTTAGCACAACCAATCTTGTCAAATTTTCATTGATAGTCTGACATGTTCATGATTTCCATCCATTGGATTCTCATCTATTATTGTTAAATTTTTATATTTTATTGTATATGTCCTAATCACGCCTGAGAAGGACTTCAGCATACGGTTCAGGCAGTACCCTCCACGCTCGACGATTTTGCAGACGGGAAAATAGTGAAGAGTGCGGTCAAGAACAGGAGGAAGGAGCTGAAGTTCAGCGACATTGAACTCTATCCCGGAAACGTAGTCGCAATACCAACCCTGTGTGCCCAGAGTGCGGCTCCGGAGACGTGTCGAGAAACGGCACAGTGCTGAGGATGAGGACATCATTTCGAGGCGAGGCTGCCCTGGAGACTGCTACCATAAACACATATCCAACAGCACAGATGTGCGCGTACGAGGCACAGCGCAACGGTGGCGTGTATGTTGAAGTTGAAATAGACGACACCACACAGCAATGCTCGAAGTGCGACAGGATGCACAGTCCGCCGCTCACGTTGAAAGACAGGGTGTACAGCTGCCCGTGCGGACACACGGAGTACAGGGATGTCAATGCATCCGCAAACATACTCGGCAGGGCACTGAATGCGGTAGGGCAGGGCATGCCCGCATTGACGCGTGTGGAGAGAATTGCATCCACCTTCCACAAGGGAAGGCGAGTAGTCTCGAAGAAACGCGAACCGCCTGAAGCAGCGGGAGTCGCTTCCTGATACCGCAAGGAACCCCACGATTTCAGTCACGGGAGGATGTCAGTCGAGATGCCTTCCGTATACGCTGACAAGGTCCCTGTATCCCAGTCCCTTGTAGAAGCCAAGTGCGATGAGGTTGAGCGAAGGGAATTCGGCGGACACCATTGTAATTTCCCTCTTCCTCAGCTCCCTGTACAGCTCTGAAATCAGCTTCCTGCCGAGGTTCTTCCTTCTGAACTCGGGCATCACGTAGAATTCTGTGATCCTTGCCTCCTGCCGGGGCAGATAGTGGATACGGTCATGGATGTCTGCCTTCACAATGCCAACCGCCCTTCCGCCGGTGTCTGCAACAAGGAGTATGTGCTGCTTCTCCTGCTTCATTGCTTCATGGAGAGAGTCACTGACCTCTTCCACCGGCGGCTCGGCAACCTGGAATGTGGGATCGAATTCCTGGTTGAGCAGTTTGAGCCTGCGTATCATGTCTATCACCTGAGCCACATCGCCTTCCCTCATCTTTCTGACTTCGAAATCCTCACTCATTCACATCTCCTCCTGGCAACTCCCTGATATATTTCTCCTCGAGCATTCTCCTGTACATCTTCCTGTTTTCCTCTATCTTCTCGTGCGCCGTCCTGTAAAAGCTCTCCCTGGAACCGCTCTTGCGGGCAAACCCCAGTTCCGAGGCCCTGAACGCAACCGCAGAGGCGACGCTGGGATAAAGTTCCCACTCCTCCATCGTCGGTACAATTTTCTCCGGCCCGGGTTCCTTTACAAAGTCAGCTATCTGTGTTGATGCGGCAAGCATTATGTCGACGTTGACACCGCTTGCCCTTGCATCCAGCGCTCCCCTGAATACACCGGGGAAGACAAGGCTGTTGTTAATCTGGTTCGGGAAATCGCTTCTGCCTGTGGCCACGACTCTTGCACCAGCCCCGATTGCCTCCCTTGGCCATATCTCCGGCACCGGGTTGGCGAGAGCAAAGACGACAGCATCTCTGTTCATCGAAGAAATCCACTCCTCCTTTATTGTACCAGGTCCCTGCCTGGAGGCGGACAGGACGACATCGGCCCCCTTGAACGCGTTCGCCGCCTCACCCCTGATCCTGTCGGAATTTGTTGCAAGTGCAAGTTCGTACTTCCAGGGATTGTTCACCATCATGCCGTCCAGATCCTTCCGCTCGTTGTCTATGACTCCCCTGGAGTCCACCATGATCAGGTTTCCAGGCCTGACGCCTGCCGCAATTATCAGTCTGGCGGTTGCTATGTTTGCCGCGCCGGAGCCCATGAGCACCACTCTGGCATCCGATATCTTCTTGCCAACCACACGAAGCGAGTTTATCATTCCGGCAAGCGTTATGCAGGCTGTACCCAGCTGGTCATCATGCCAGACAGGTATGGTGAGCGCCTTTTGCAGCTTCTCCTGTATGTAGAAGCACTTGGGTGATTCTATATCCTCGAGATTGAAGCCGCCGAAGGACGGTTCAAGCGCGGTTGCGACGGAGATGAACTGTTCCCTGTCCTGTGCCCTCACAGGTATGGGTATCGCGTTCACAGCTCCAAGATAGTTGAAAATCAGTGCCTTGCCCTCCATCACCGCCATTGCGGCCTCCGGCCCCACATTGCCAAGGCCGAGAACCCTGGTGCCGTCTGTCAGTATGGCGATTGAGTTCCACCGTCCTGTCAGCTCGAAAGACAGGTCCCTGTTTTTCGCTATTTCCAGTGAGACAGCCGCAACGCCCGGCGTGTACCAGATGGAGAAGTCGTTCAGCTGCCTGACAGGTACTTTGGGGAATGTATCCACCTTTCCCTTGTAATAGCGCGAATACCTGAGTGCCAGTTCCTTGAACCTTTCGGTCCTTTTTGCCTCATCGCTCTGATCATTGTCCTTTTGTTCAGGCATTTAAATCACCACTCCGGGCGCAACGCCACTCACAACAACATATCGACTGGAGACTGAACAGAAACATCACCCGAAGAGCAGTTCCATTATATCGCTCAATTCTGAGGACCAGTAGCTCTCAGCCAGCGACTCAAAACGGTAATCGAGCAGCACTGTTCCATCCGCAGCCTCCGCTATAATGCCGCCGGAAGCTTCCAGATCAGTTTCAACCTCAAATCCCTGATATGATTCAGCCAGAACCTCATCCTCTTTTCTTACGTGCAGTATTCCCACACCCAGATCAGATACTGCCCCCTCTATAAGCATTGAAGTCCACCTTCTTCGTGTCTCCTGGTCAATGTTCCTTACCATTGAAATGAATTTATCCTTTAGAGCTGAAAGGCCCTCAGCGTGGACTGCGTCAAACTCGGAGGCGAGCTGTTTTCGGGCGCTGTTCTCTGTCCCCTTCCTTATCTCCTCTATTTCAGCATAAAGGCGTCTGCCGTATTCCTCCCTCATCTTTTCTATGCGTGACCTCGCGGCTGCCTGGATCTCCTCACTATCCCTGTAGGCCTGGTCGAGAATACTGTTGACTGTGTCCGAGGCGCTTTCCGCAACATCATCCACCTTCCTCCTTGCAGGATGCTCCGCTTCCTCAACCATAGGCATCATCCTGCCTTCAGGGCATTGCCCTCACACTCAATCCAGTGAGGGACGAAATATAGTTATCGAACCCTGACAGGAGCCTGCCGGCGATCTCTGACATGCGGCTGTTAGTCCTCTCCCTGATCGCCAGAGCACGCCTCCGGCCTTCTGTGTCACTCCATTTGCTGTATCTCGCCTGCTGTTCCCTTACGGAGTCGAGAAGAAGACGATTGGATTCAAGGATGCCGTTCTTTGCCTCGTCCACCAGCGCGGCTGCCTCCTTCCTCGACCGTAACCTTATCCTGAAAGCCTCTAGTTCGGCAGCTCCGAGAATAAGTGCAATCCTGGCCCTCGCTTCCCGCATTTCCGACGCGGGGACCTCTATCTGCATTCGTATCAGGTTATTAAGCGAGCGTAATCTACAAGTAGAAAATGCTTGACATGTGAAGTGCCCGCTTTTTAAACAAGACTGCCTCGCATCAGCTTGACGAAACAGCCATTTTCAGACGTGGAGCGACTCTGTCTGCCGACCTGCCTGGACAGTTTCATGACAAACTGCCTTGCATGCTCATATTCCGGCATCTGAAGGACATCCGGCTTCTCGTACTCCACTATCTTTCCATTGTAAAGCAGCTCAATGGAATCGGACACCCTGTTTGCCTGATCGATATCATGAGTGACAAGCACAACAGTGTAATCCTCCTTCAGGCGCAGCATAAGCTCCTCAATTCTGGACTTGGCTATAGGGTCAAGTGAGGAAGTCGGTTCATCCATCATCAGCACTTCAGGCTGGACGGCCAGCGCCCTGGCTATGCAGAGCCTCTGCTGCTGGCCGCCGGAGAGATCCATGGCGTTCTTTTCCATGTTGTCTTTGACCTCGCCATAAAGACCGGCATGCTTCAGGCTCTCCTCCACTATTGTGTCGAGTTGTGACCCTGTCAGCGATGCATGAAGCTTTGGACCAAATGCGACGTTATCGAAGACTGACATGGGAAAGGGATTAGGTTTCTGGAACACAAGGCCAATCCTGCGTCTCAGGAGCATGACCTTGTACTCTCGCACGCTCCTGCCATGGAACAGTACTTCACCGTTCACCCTCAGCCTGGGATAGAGATCAGTCAGTCTGTTGAAAGTCCTGATCAGAGTGCTCTTCCCGCTTCCGGAGGGGCCGACGATCGTGGTGATCGTATTTTCCGGTATGGAGAGACTCACGTTGCTGAGTATCTGCTGTTTGTCCGTTGCCACACCGAGGTTCTTCACTTCAATTATGTCTGTCATTTCAATCACTTTCCTCTTCCTATGTATTTTGACAGAAGCAGCAGGAAGAATATTGACGAGACAAGAACCAGCGCTGCGGAATATGCCAGCGCATGGGCGTAAGGGGTGGGTTGATTGAGGCTGTACCATATTACATATGTCAGGTAGGCCACCGGCTCATGCGTCAGTCCCGTAGTATAACCGTTGTTGAATAGTGCAGTGTAGAGCAGCTGGGCGGTTTCTCCTGCCGCAATACTTATCGACAGAAGTATTGCAGTCATTATGCCCACCCTGGCCTGCACAAGAAGGAGGCGCAGCGAAACCTGCATGCTGTTTGCTCCAAGAGCAAACGCGGCCTCCCTTGTTTCCCCGGGTATGTTGGAGTAGGATATCTCCGATATTCTCATTATGTAGGGTATCATCATCACGCCGAGTGTCAATCCGCCTGCCAGAAGGGAGTACCCCATGTTGAGCTCTATCACCAGCACCAGATAGCCGAAAAGACCGAGGACGATCGATGGTATGCTTGTCAGTATATCGACGAACAGTCTGAGCACGCCACCGGTATATCTTGAGCTGTACTCTGACAGATAAAGACCGCCGAAGACACCGACCGGCAATGAGAGGAGCAACCCCATGCCCACAAGCTCCCATGTGCCAACGATCGCATTTGCAAGGCCGCCCGTGGATGTGTTGCCTACAGTGACGAACATTTTGAAAGATATACTGCCAAGACCCAGAATCGCGACATAACCCACAATTGCGAGCAGCAGTCCTGTCATCAACCCGAGGATGCAATAACCGATGATACGCACAAGTAAATCGGAAAATACCCTTCTCTCGAACTTCGCGTCCATGAGCTTCCTGAAATCTGCTGTCTTGCTTGCCGACTCAGTCATTTTCATACCCCCGCAGGGCGGCTTTTCCGGCGATAGCCCTTCCGGCGAGGTTGGCGATCAGTGAAATAACGACAAGAATGACGCCGAGCTCGACAAGGGCAGATATGTTCATTCCGGTTGCATCGATGAAGGCGCTGTCCAGAGCGGCTGCAATCTGTGCTGACATTGTGTTTGTAAGTGAGAATATGCTTGTGGGAAGCACGTTTACAACCGCACCGCTTACCATCAGGACGGCCATTGTTTCTCCAAGCGCCCTGCCAGTGCCGAGAAGCGTACCTCCTGCAATCTGCCTCCGTGTGTTGCGAAGCAGTATGTGCCTTCCTACTTCCCACTTTGTTCCGCCAAGGGCATAAACACCCTCTTTGAACTCCTTCGGCTGTGAAGCCATCGATTCGGATATGACGGCGGTGACTATCGGTATGATCATAATGCCAAGTATCAGGCCTGCCGCGATGATGCCTGCGCCAGAGAACACCTCGCCTGAAAAGCCTGGTATGAATGACAGATTGGTTTTCATCCACGGTTCAATACGATGCAGCAGTATCGGCTCAAGGACAATCACACCCCAGAGACCGTAGACGACACTTGGTATACCTGCAAAGAGCTCCACCATTGCTGAGAAGGGCCTCCTCAGCGCCCTGGGTGTGTAAAGGTTCAACGTGAGTGAAAGGAAAATGCTCACGGGGAAAGCTATGACGAGAGCAAATGCTGTTGTGATCATTGTGCCAACAAAGAAGCTGAGCATCCCGAACGAAGATTTGTAGGGAGCCGGGACGCCATGGTACATGATTGGGTCGCGGTAGAACATGCCCGGATTCCAGATATACGACGTGAAGAAATCGAAACCTGAATACCTCATTGAAGGTATGGCATTGTAAATCAGGAATGAGAAGAGTATGACCATTATCGCCAGCGGGACAACGGCCATTGCCAAAGTAAACAGCAGGAAGAGGTTTTCAAGTGGTTGTCTTTCACCACGGCCCAAATCCCATCAGCCCGATAGCTTGTTTATCAACGGCACCACGATCTGGTTCACAACAGCAGGGGGCAGCGGCGCGAGATTCAGCGAGGAGATGTACTTGCTCTGGCTGCCGCCGCTTGTCGAATTGACTGCCCATACCAGGAAACTCTTCAAAGCAGTCGCGGTGGCAGCATCGGGCTGAGCCTGCTTGACAATCAGATACTCAAGGTCAACAATGGGGTAGGAATTGTTGCCCGGAGCATACTGTATTGCAAGTCTGCCATCCGCCGGTATCTGGCTGAGATACTGATTTGCAGCAGCCATCACTGTCGACTGGTTCATTGTGACAAATTTGCCTGCCTGATTCTGCAGTGCCGATATTCCGAAGCCAGCGCTGAGTATCTGCGCCTCATATGTTGTTGCTATGTATCCTATGCTGTACTGTGTTGACTTCATCTGGCTGATAATCCCGGAGTTGCCGTTGCCTGTAAGTGCTGCCGCAACACTCGGCCAGTTGACATTTGTTCCGAAGCCGACGTTGTTGTTCCACCAGCTGTC
>JAJYOM010000174.1 GCA_021796175.1 Thermoplasmata archaeon | reverse complement strand
CTCATTCTGGAAGACTGCCGGCGGAGGCAATTCCGGCCCTTGCCTTTCGGTGGATGTGGAGGGCAGCGAGGTTGCGACGCTTGTCTTCATGAAATACAGGGATGAAAACGGCAGGAGAGAACTCATGCCCATGCAGGTTGTCGACACCGGGTATGGCCTGGAGAGGCTGACATGGGTATCGCAGGGCTCGCCATCGGCCTATGAGGCAGTGTTCATGGATATGCTCACAGACCTCAAGGGTGAGCTCAACATTGAGACGGACGAGAGAATACTGTCCGAGTACAGCAGGGTTGCCGGACTGATGGATGCCAAGACACCGGGTGCGATAAGGGAAATCAGAACAACGGTTGCAAAGAACATGGGCCTCTCAACAGAGGAACTGCTGAGAAGGCTCCTGCCGCTCGAGAACCTGTATGTTCTGCTTGACCACACAAGGGCGCTGTCCTTCATGCTCCACGATGGTGTGATGCCTTCAAACAACAAGGCAGGCTACTTCGCAAGGCTGCTCATAAGAAGGGGCATCAGGGCACTGGACAACCTGAAGGCAAGGCAGCGTCTTTCCGAGCTGGTTGAGAGACAGATTGACTACTGGAGCAGTGATTTCCCGGAGCTCAAGGAGGAGAAGGGAGATTTGCTGAAGCTCGTCGACGTGGAGCAGGACAAATACACGGAGACAGTGTCGAGGGGAAGATCGCTTGTGTCCAGGATGGAATCGTCCTTAAAGAAGGATGATGGGCTGAGCGTGGAGCAGCTCATGGAACTCTATGAGTCGCAGGGGATTAGCCCGGATCAGGTGGCTGAGTTCGCATCCCACAAGGTTGTGATACCCGACGACTTCTATGCGAGGATCGCGGAAAAGCACAGCGCCACTCAGGCTCAGGTGCAGGAGAAGCATTTTGACATTCCTCCCGCGGTCAAACCCACTGTGAAGGGGTATTACAAAGACCAGTACAAAACGGATTTCAGGGCAAAGGTCCTCTGGTGCTCGAACGGCGCTGTCGTGCTGGACGAGACATACTTCTACCCGGAGGGCGGGGGGCAGGATCCGGACACGGGCTACATTGATGGCAGGCGTGTCACTGACGTACAGCTGGACGGAAACACCATCATACATGTGTTTGAAGGCAGGGAATTCAGGGAAGGACAGATTGTATCATGCTCCGTCGACAGGGAAAGGAGGATGAACCTGATGAGGCACCACACGGCCACGCATGTTCTGATTGCCGCGGCCAGAAAAGCGCTGGGCGGCCACGTGTGGCAGGCTGGAGCGCACAAGCAGAGCAGCATCTCCAGGCTTGACATAACACACTATGCACAGCTCGGACCGCAGGAGATAGCGGACATAGAGGAGAGGGTCAATAACGTGGTGTTCGAGGACAGGAAGATCACCGTTGAGACTATGGACAGGATCACAGCGGAGGACAGGTACGGCTTCAGGCTGTACCAGGGAGGCGTAGTCCCGGGCAGGGACATCAGGGTTGTAACAATAGACGGCTGGGATGTCGAGGCCTGCGCGGGCACACACTGCGAAAGGACTGGAGAGATCGGCACTGTCAAGATACTCCAGACGCAGAGAATACAGGACGGCGTAGTGAGAATTGAGTTCGTCGCGGGCATACCGGCAATGAGACTCTTCCAGAAACAGGCAGCCAGCGCGGATGCACTAAAAGAGATGCTGAACACGGACAGTGATCATCTGACAGAATCGGTCGAACAGACACTGGACATGGTGCGTGACATGCAGAAGAAGCTCCAGGAGGTTGAGCTTGCTGCAATGGATTCCACAGTGAAACAGCTACTCGAAACTTCTCCGGCAAAAGATGGTGTCATTGTTGTTGTACATGCAACTGAGCTCGATGTGAAAGCGATGCAGTCCATGATGAGGATGCTTACTGCAAAGAACGGCAGGGAGGTTTTTGCTGTGCTGGTGACCACCGGCAAGGGGGGGCAGATAATGATCGGGCGCAATACAAAAGACGGCCCGAGCTGTGCCGGGCTGCTGAAAAAACTCAACGGTGAATTCGGAGGAACCGGCGGCGGCAAAGACGACTTTGCGCAGGGAGTACTGAACACGGTTGACAGGAAGAAGCTCGAAAGCTTTGTGCGGTCACACCTGCAACGCTGAATGGTCGCAAAGATTTGTTTATCTGATACCAGAAACCGCAGGTGGCGTGACAAAGTCTGCTACCGGTACTTCTCGATCCAAAGGACATGTTCCCTCTTAGACAGATGTAATTTAATTGTAGCGGCAAAGGATTCAATATCAACAATACCAGTACCGTCCTGCCATGGAACTTCTCTCCATCGGCCACGATCTACGACCATACCTGGGTGAATGTGACAGGACCTGACTTTCCTGCGACCGATTGGGTTCTGTTCACCTTAACCATCACAGACTGGAATCCGAGCGCTCAATAGCGCAACTCTTGTTGCCTGTCGTAATCAGTGCCGATCCGGGCGATCAATTAATCTGTATTACTATTAACCGGCTGAGCCAAAGTCAATCATTCACACATAGGGACGTCTTCTCCGACAATTCAACGGAAAAACGGCTGAAACGGTTTGTGAAAAATGTTTGCAACGTCCCGTTCATTCCTTGGGTGTTATCCAGAATTCGTTTCCATCTATATCCTTGAACATGGCATAAAGGCCGAAGCCCTCATCCGCCGGTTTCTTTGTGAACGAAACACCCTTCTTTGACAGTTCCTCGTATGTCTTCTTCACATCATCCACTATCAGGCCTATGCCCGTATTACCCGGCTCCAGCTTCCCTTCGCACAGATGCAGCACAGTCGTCGCATTGTGAGGACCTACTGTAATCCAGTGCCCTTCGCTTGAGAATATCTTGAATCCGAGTTTCTCCCTGTACCACTCGGCAGCCTTCTTACCGTCTGACACCACCACTGCAACGTCCCCTATGGCTGAAATCACATCAATCACCGGAAATATCGAAGGTGAACGATGCTAATAACTGTATTCCCGTTTTGAACCTGCAACCTTCAGCTATTATTAATATAGCTTTTGGGAGATGACGAAAATGTTCATGAAACATACAGCTCCCGCTGCACTTCTGCTCGCCCTCTTGCTCATGGGTACCGGTCTCTTAGCTGCCGGTGCAGCCGCGGCCACACCCCAGAGCCACTCAATAACTGCTGTTGTTGTCAATGGCGAAGGAGTCCAGCTCCAGGGTGTGAAAATAGTTGTATCCAATTCTACTGTGGCCAACGGGACCAGCACGAGTTACACTGGCTACACAAACTCCAGTGGCCTGTCCACAATCAAACCGCTTGAGTCAGGAAACTACACTGTCACGGCATCCCTTGCCGGATATGCGGCCAACACAACA
>JAJYOM010000032.1 GCA_021796175.1 Thermoplasmata archaeon | reverse complement strand
CTGGAGGTGGAAGGTAACTTTGACAGGGCTCTCGACATTGTCAGGGAAATTTCCTCCAGGGGTGAAACAGCTATAATGAACTCGATCAACCCGCTCAGGGTGGAGGGGCAGAAGACAGCTGCTTTCGAAGTGTGCGATCAGCTGAGTTCCGCTCCGGACTGGCTCATAATACCTGTAGGCAACGGAGGAAACATAACCTCCTACTGGAAAGGCTTCAGGGAATTCAAATTGATCGGTGCTGCGAGTTCTCTGCCGAAGATGGTGGCTGTCCAGGCAGAGGGAGCTTCTCCAATAGTTTCATCGTTCAGGGAGGGAACAGATTTACCCGCGAAGATGGAAAACCCGGAGACTGTCGCTTCCGCAATCCGGATCGGCAGGCCCGCAAACTGGAGGAGGGCGCTTGCGGCTGTAAGGGAGTCAAAGGGCCTCGCAGTAACCGTTTCAGACAGCGAGATAGTCGCAGCAAGGAAGCTTCTTGCCGACAGAGAAGGTATACTGGCTGAACTAGCCAGCGCTTCAACCATTGCCGCGGCTATTCGCCTCAGAAGAGAAGGCAGGATACGCGGGGACGAGACTGTCGTATGCGTTACAACAGGCAACGGACTCAAGGACCTGGATCAGTCCCCGGAACCTGAAACAACAACTGTCCGGACTGCAGTAGATGCAATGAAGCTGATTCGCGGATCTGAATAGGCGGTGAAAACGTCCTGAAAATACTTCTTCTCGGCCTGGGCAACGTCGGTTTGTCTCTGGCAGATATCATAAGCGTGGGAAAGAGCAGTCAGGAGATGCGCACACTGCAGCTTTCCGCGGTGGCGGATTCAACCGGCATGCTTCATGTGAACGACAGGACAGCGCTCAGCGAAATACTGTCTGCCAAGAGAAATGGGACACTGCAGAAGCTGGACGGGTGGTTCCCGCTGAAGGACGCAAGGGAAGCTGTTAATAGTGCAGATGCAGACGTAATCGTGGACTGCACAACCACAAACTACCGGGACGCACAGCCCTCTCTTGATTGCATGCTCGCTGCCATCAGAAAGGGGATGGATGTCGTCACTGCAAACAAGGGACCTCTTGCACTTCAGATGCGTTTGATAATGGACGAAGCATCGAAGTCTGGCAGGTCAGTGAAATTCGGCGCAACCGTCGGAGGCGGAACACCATTTATCGACTTCGGCATGATGTGCTCCGCAGGCACCGAGATAAGGTCAATGAGCGGGGTGCTGAACGGGACAACAAATTATGTCCTGACGCGGATGGGCGAGGGACTGTCTATGCAGGATGCTCTTGCCGAGGCAAAAGACTCGGGTATCGCTGAAAGCGATCCTGCCAATGATCTGAAAGGTCTTGACAGTGCGGCCAAGATAGTAATACTTGCAAATTCGCTAACCGGGGCAGGTTTTTCGATGAAGGATGTTGCCATTACAGGTATAGAAGGAGTCACCGTCGACTCGCTGGCGGAAGCACGCAGGGCGGGAGGGCAGTTACGGCTGGTTTCCACCTACGACGCTGCGCTGCGTGCACTTTCCGTATCGCCACTGCCTGTCAGCATCTCCGATCACATAAATGTGTCAGGTATGAACAACGCGGTCACCTACAGGACAGCGAACGGGAACGAATATACGCTGATAGGCGCGGGTGCGGGAGTCAGGGAGACTGCGAGGGCGATCCTTCGCGACCTGCTGTCACTGCCACGCCGCTGAAGGAAAGAGTTATCACACCAGGTTTCGATGTGCCGCTGTACTTCGGCGGTATTTGAATGGACAAAGAGAAGCTCAAGGGTTCAATCGTACCACTGGTTACACCCTTCTCTCCGGCTGGCGAGATTGATGAACAGTGCATTGTCTCACTCATAGAGTCACAGATATTGGCTGGCAGTCACGGTATTTCCGTGGCCGGAACCACCGGAGAGCCTTCATCGCTTTCACTTGAGGAAAGGGAAAGGCTGTTCGATCTCGCTGTGAACACAGTCAGAGGCAGGAAACCAGTGATTGCAGGAACAGGGACGAACAACCTGAGGGAGACGCTTCGCCTTACCATGCACGCGGAGAAATGCGGTGCCGATGCCGCCCTTGTCATAGTTCCTTACTACAACAAGCCTTCCCAGCAGGGCCTCTTCGAATACTTTTCAGCAGTTGCATCATCGACCGGGCTCCCTATCATCATCTACAATATACCCGGCAGGACGGCAACCAACATCGAGCCTTCGACAGTGAAGCGGCTGAAGGAGCGGCACAGGAACATCGTCGGCATCAAGGAATCGAACAGGGATTTGGACCAGGTAACAAGGATCCTTCTCGAATGCGGTGATGACTTCCTGGTATATTCGGGGATAGAGTCGCTGTGCTATCCTATGCTTGCGGTCGGCGGTTCCGGTCACTTCAGTGCAACTGCCAACATAATGCCTGCCGAAGCCGCGGATATGTTCAACCTTGCATCGGCCCGAAGGTGGGAGGAGGCGAGAAAGCTTCATTTCAGCCTGTTCCGGCTGAATGAGGCAATTTTCTGGGACACAAATCCTGTTCCGCTGAAGGCTGCCATGAGCATGATGGGTCTCATCAGCAACACACTCAGACCGCCTCTTGTCCCGCTTTCGGAGCAGAACACGAACGAGTTGAGGAGACTCCTCAAAGAGTACAGCTTGCTTAAGGGGAGTGCCACAGCATGAGAAGGGCACGTTTCTCCGCATCCGGGAAGAGCCACTCCGGCCTGGTTGAAGGCGATGTGCTTCTTGATGAAAGGGGGAGGATGCACAGGTTCGCGGATGTGGAATGGCTGCCTCCTGTTGCTCCAACGAAGATAGTGGGACTGGTCCTGAATTACAGGGAACATGCGGATGAGCTTGGCCTCAGGACAGAGGAGAATCCAATTCTGTTTATCAAACCAAACAGCTCGCTAATTGGACACCTTGGCGACATCGTCTATCCTGCGACTGCCACACACGTGCACTACGAGGCCGAACTGGCGGTTGTTATAGGAAAAAAGGGCAGGAGGATAGGGAAGAAACAGGCGATGAAGCACGTCGCCGGCTATACAATTGCAAATGACATGACTGCCCGGGACTTTATCACAAACACATTCAGGCCGCCAGTCAAGGCAAAGGGCTTCGACACCTTCTGCCCGCTTGGCCCCTGGGTCACATCAGCTGATGAAATACCGGATCCGCATAGCCTGGAACTGACAACCAGACTGAACGGCAATGTTGTGCAGCACGGAAACACAAGTATGTTCATCCATTCCATACCGGAAATCATTGAATTCATATCTGAGTTCATGACACTCATGCCGGACGACCTGATACTGACCGGAACGCCGAAAGGCATAACACCCGTTCACCCCGGGGACAAGATCGACATAAGCATCGAAGGTATCGGTACGCTGAGCAACCGGGTTGTCGCTGACGGACAGAGGAAGCAGAACTGACATTCATATCCAAAACCCTTTTTTACAATCCTGCCAATCCCTTCTGCATGAAAATCAGCGATTTTGAGGTGTTTCAGCTAGGAAAGGAAGTGGCGCACGGGCAGACATGGGCTTCTTCCGCAATATTGCTCAAACTGACAACGGATGACGGAATCGTCGGCTACGGCGAAGCTGTTCCAACGCTCAGGGTGCAGCCGGTGGTCGCATCGCTGAAGGAGGTGGGCCGTGTCTACAGGGGAAGGGACCCGTTTGATGTCGAGAAGAACAGGTGGGAGTGGTACAAGAATGACTTCTACCTGTCAGAGTCCTTTGAGTCGACAACCGCGCTCAGCGCATTCGACATCGCCTGCTGGGACATAATCGGGAAGTCGACAGGCACATCGCTGCACAGGCTCATCGGCGGCTCATTCAGGGACAAGGTAAGGGTGTATGCAAACGGCTGGTATAGCGGATGCGTGACTCCCGAACAGTGGTCGAAGAGGACGAAGGAGATAGTATCCAGGGGCTATACGGGGCTGAAGTTCGACATATTCGGCCCCTACTTCGACTGGATAGATGATGAAGGCATCAGGAAGGCTGTTGCAAGGCTGGAGGCAGTAAGGGATGCGGCCGGTGAGAAGGTCGATCTGCTGATAGAGCATCACGGCAGGTTCAATCCAAACTCGGCAATAGCTGTTGCAAAAGCGCTGGAGCCCTTCAACCCTCTCTTTGCCGAGGAACCTGTGCACCCGGAGAACATGGAGGGTCTGATAAAATACAGGTCGAAGACAGGCGTCAGGGTCGCGCTTGGTGAACGCGTGCTTACCAAACAGCACTTCGTATCCCTTGCATCCAGGCATCTGCTTGATTTCTTCCAGGCCGACATCACAAACTGCGGTGGCGTGACCGAGGCGAAAAAACTGTCTGCCATAGCAGAGGCCTACGGCATCGAGATGGCATTCCACAACGCATTCGGGCCGGTGCAGAATGCTGTCACAATACAGCTGGATGCATCAATACCCAACTTCCTGATACAGGAGTCGTTCTACGATTTCTTTCCGCAGTGGAAGAGGGACCTGATATACGATTCCACGCCGGTTGAAAAGGGATACTACAGGGTCAGCACAAAGCCCGGTCTGGGCATAAAGGTCAATGAGAAGCTTCTGGAAGAGCTCAAGGTGGAGGGACAGGAGTACTTCAACCCGGATGAACCAGTATGGGTAATAGGCGGAACCTGGAAGAACTGAGCACAGCTCTCCACACTGCATATCCATTCTGGTCTCAGCGGCGGAAGCAGCCGGCAGCAAAAATGCTTCTACCCAGAGAGTTATCACCCGCAGGCAGGTTCATTTGCACAGACAGTCACATCGGGGCGGCATCAGGCACTATATTGGCGGAAAATTCGTAAGCGGGATCAGCGGGCAGTCATTCGATGACATAAATCCTTCCAACAACAGTGTCATCTGCAGGGTTGCAGAGGGCCTTGCCGAAGACATAGATCTTGCTGTTTCGGCTGCCCGCAGGGCGTTTGAGGCAGGCGGATGGAGAAGCATGCAGGCTGGCGACAGATCTCAGCTGCTTCTCAGGGTATCAGAGCTCATTCTTGAGAGGGCGGAGGATCTTGCGCTCGCCGAAACACTCGATACGGGCATACCGTTAAGGCAGACGCGCGGCCAGATGCAGAGAGCGGCCGAGAATTTCAGTTTCTTTGCTTCAGTGATTCCAAGGCTGGAGGGGGAGCTCTTCCCTTCTGGCAGCAGTTTCCTGAACTACACACTGAAATCACCAGTTGGCGTGGCAGGGCTCATTACGCCGTGGAACACACCGCTCATGCTCGAGACATGGAAGGTTGCTCCATGTCTCGCGGCAGGCAATACATGCGTGCTTAAGCCGGCTGAATGGTCTCCTCTGACTGCCAGCCTGCTTGCGGAGATAATGAGAGATGCCGAAATCCCTCCAGGTGTTTTCAACACCGTCAACGGCTACGGCGAGACCGCCGGGGCAGCCCTTGTGGCACACCCCGCCGTCAGACTGATTTCTTTCACCGGAGAAACATCTACGGGCCGGGAAATAATCAGGAACGGCGCTTCGACTCTCAAGAGATTCTCAATGGAGCTCGGCGGGAAGTCCCCGGCTGTCGTATTCGACGACGCGGATCTCGGCAGAGCGCTTGACGCCACTGTATTCGGCGGTTTCTCACTAAATGGCGAAAGGTGCACTGCAAATTCCAGGCTGCTTGTGCAGGAGAGCATTTACGGCGAATTCACCGACAGTTTCGCTGAAAGGGCCGAGAATATAGTCACCGGCGATCCGTTCGATGAGAACACGGAACTCGGTCCGCTTATTCACCCGGATCACTGGAAGCGGGTCAACAGTTACATCGCAGCGGGAAAAGCCGAAGGAGCAAAGATCGCCGCAGGCGGCGGCCGGCCGGGGAAGCAGAAAGCGGGCAACTACATGGATGCGACGCTGATGGTCAATGTCCGCAGCACAATGAAGGTGGCGCAGGAGGAGATATTCGGCCCCGTGGTTGTTGCAATACCTTTTTCGGATGAGCGGGAAGCAGTAGCGCTGGCAAACGACACGCAATACGGGCTTGCATCCTATATCTGGACTGCAAGCAGTGAGAGGGCAAACAGGGTTGCGGCATCCATCGAATCGGGTCTCTGCTGGATCAACTCGCACAATGTGAGGGATCTGAGGACACCATTCGGCGGTGCAAAGAACAGCGGAATAGGCAGGGAGGGGGGCGTCTACAGCTTCGACTTCTACATGGAGGAGAAGACGGTGCATATGAAGCTTGACGGTTCACCTGCCCCAGTTATGGGCGCGGTGAATAAGGGAAGGAGCAAGAAGTGATGTAAGTTTGCCGATAAGAAACGGAAAGAAGTATCTCAGGGATCTCGACAGGACGCGCAGGGAAATCTGGGTTGGCGGGAGGAAAGTCACAGGCAGCGTTACGGAACACCCTGCATTCACCGGCATTGCGAAGTCGATGGCAGCCCTCTATGACATGCAGTCGGAGCCTGAACTGGTGGAGGAGATGACCTACACCTCACCCCAGAGCGGTGAAAGGGTCGGGATGAGCTTCCTGCAGCCCAGGAAGAAAAAGGATCTTGAATCGAGGCGCAGGATGATCAAGCGCTGGGCGGATTATTCCTGCGGTTTTCTGGGCAGGACGCCTGACTATCTCAACAGCGACATCATGGCAATGGCATCCGCATGGAAATTCTTTGCAAAAGGGGGCAAGGAGTTTGGAGACAATATAAGGAACTACTACAGCTATGTGAGGGAAAATGACCTGCTGATGACCCACACGCTGATAAACCCCCAGGCGAACAGGTCTGTCTCGCTCTCAAAGCAGGACGATCCTTTTCTCGCTGCCAGGATAGTTGAGACAAGGAGGGAGGGGATTGTAGTCAGGGGGGCACGGATGCTCGCAACATTCCCGATGGCGGATGAGATAATAGTCTTCCCGTCAACTGTCATACGGAGCGGTACGGAGGACAGGCCGTACGCGATGGCGTTTGCAATACCTGTCAGCACGAAAGGGCTGAAATTCATCTGCAGGGAGTCTTTTTCACACAATTCTGCCTACGACCATCCGCTGTCCAGCGCCTTCGATGAGCAGGATGCCGTGGTCGTCTTCGATGATGTGCTTGTTCCCAGGGAGAGAATCTTCCTGCTTGAGGATCCGGACAGGGCGAACATGCTGCACGAGGCAACCGATGCGGTTGTGCACATGTCGCACCAGGTCACCATAAGGGATGTGGCAAAGACCGAGTTCTTCCTGGGACTCATGTCACTGATTGCAGATACCATCGGTATAGACCAGTTCCAGCATGTGCAGGAGAAGATAGCGAAGACGATCATGGTGCTGGAAACAATGCGCTCGCTGCTTGTTGCGGGAGAAGCCGAAGCTGCCGTAAACAGATGGGGCATCATGACACCCGAATTCAGGTACCTGAATGTTGCGAGGAACATATATCCCAGGATCTATCCGGGGCTGAAGGAGGTTATACAGCAGCTTGGAGCAAGCGGCCTGATGTCACTGCCGACAGAGGAGGATATGAAATCGGATGTGAGGAATTACATTGACAGATATTACGTCGCGAAGAACACCAGTGCGGAGGAGAGGATAAGGCTCTTCAGGCTCGCCTGGGATGCGGCCGGAAGCTCCTTCGGGTCGAGGCAGGAGCTGTATGAGCGTTTCTTCTTCGGCGACCCTGTCAGGATGGCAAGCGCACTTTTCAACTGGTATGACAGGGAGCCGTACAGGCGCAAGGTCAGGGAACTGCTGTCAAGGCAGGGCGGTAAGACATGAGCACCCCTGGATTCGACATCGTAAGGGCGGGGCACGTGGAGTTCCTCGTGCGCAGCCTTTCCAAATCAAGGGATTTCTATGTGGACACGCTCGGCTTCACTGTGACGGGCGAGTCCGGCGGCAGCCTATTTCTGCGCGGCATAGAGGACAGATTCCACCATTCGCTTGTACTGACCGAATCGACGCACACCGGTGTTGGCCATATATCATACAGGGTGAGGAGGCCGGAGGACCTGCACAATGCTGTGGAACTGCTGAAGAGGGAGGGCATCGATTATTCCGAGATCGAAGATGGGGATGAGGAGGGGCAGGGTAAGGCAGTCCGCTTCCAGGATCCGCTCGGATTCCCCGTTGAGCTCTTCAATGAGATGGAGGGAGCCGAATGGATGCTGCAGCGCTTTGACAGGCATTCCGGCGCGAGGGTTATGAGGCTCGACCACTTCAACATGTTTGTCAGCAATGTCGACAGCGCTTCAGCCTGGTATATGGACAGCCTGGGTTTCGATCTCACCGAATACGTCGAGGGGAAGGAGAAGGGAAGAAGGATGTCTGCAGCGTGGCTCAGGAGAAAACAGTCAAGCCACGATGTGGCACTGATGGAAGGGCAGGGGCCCCGTTTCCACCATGCAGGCTTCATTGTTTCAGGGAAGGAGAACATACTTGACGCCGCCGACATACTTTCAGCAAGAGGATATGTGGCGAACATGGAGCGGGGCCCCGGCAGGCACGGCATCACCAATGCATTCTTCTTCTATCTGAGGGATCCGGACGGAAACAGGATAGAACTCTATACCGGTGACTACCTGACGGCAGATCCATACCTGCCACCTGTTGTGTGGAAGGCGACGGACCCGCGCAGGCAGACATTCTGGGGCGCTCCCACTCCAGAAAGCTGGTGGAGGGAAGCGTCCACTGTCTATTCGGTCTTCGACGGGAAGGCTGTGCGGTCAGGCTGAGGAAGTGCTGATCTCGCAAGTTACTTAACCATCCGTCCCGTCTTTACCGATGCTATGGGCAGGCAGATGTTCTGTATAAAGTGCGGCAGGGAGGCAGTCCCCGGAACTGTTTTCTGCAGCGAATGCATGAGCAGGGGGGAGCCGCTGGCCTCTGCACCTGGTGTAATTACTTTCGAGATATGCCCTTCCTGCGGCAGGATGAAGCGCGGCAGCAGCTGGGTGAAGGTCGAAGACACCGATGCACTCATGCGAACCGAAATAAGGAAATCGGTTGTGCTCGCTGCTGGCGCGACCATTTCGTCAATTGAGATAAAGGGCCTGAATTCCGGCGAGAATTCGTCAAATGCTGAAATTGCGCTCACGCTGTCCACTCATGGCGTGAGCAAGAAAGAGCTGCTCCCCGTCAGGGTAAGGGTGGAAGGGAATACATGTCCGACCTGCAACAGGAAGAGCGGGCATTATTTTGAATCCACGATACAGCTCAGGTCCAGGGGGGAGACGAGGAAGGAAGTCATTGAACGTGCACTCTCCTACGCTACTGGCGTCTGCTCTGAGTACGAACGGACAGAGAAGGGTTTTTTCGTTTCAGGTGTAAAGGAGACCAGGGGCGGCGCTGACATCGCACTCAGCTCCAGCACAGTCGGCGCAGCGGTGGCGAAGAAGATCGCGCAGAGGTTCGGGGCGGATGTTGTTCCCACCAGGAAGTTATATGGCCGGAAAAACGGCAAGGAGATTTACAGGACAACCTTCCTTGTGCGCATCGCCATGTTCAATCCGGGCGACTATGTCAGATACAGGGGCGGGTTCTTCCGTGTGCAGAAGGCACTTGAGAGCATAACGCTCTCCCCTCTTCCATCCGGCCGGCCCGTGACCGTTTCGTCCGGGGAGAGCGATGCGCTAGAGCTGATAGGCGGAAAAGAGCTCGAGGACTGGGTTGAGGTTGTTTCAGAGGACAGGGATGGTGCGATTGTCATCGATCCCAGGTCAATGGAATCTGAAACTGTCAGGACAGCAGGCGGGCATCCGCGCGGCTCGAGACTGAGGATAGTCCATCTTGGCAGCGAACTGTACGAGACGGCGCAGAGATAATGCGTTCAGTTGCGCGCCCTGTGGAGGGCCGGGCGTCCTGAGCTGCCAGCCCTTACTGCAACTATCCTGCTGAATGCATATCTTATCAGGATGCTCAGCGAGAATGCTGTCGCAGAGAGTATGTAGGGCGTGAAGCCGGGTATGTTCAGCTGGATGAGAAAGAGCAGAAGCAGTATGGAACCAAGAAGGGCGGCGACGACCGTCGACACGTACCTGTAGAACAGGTAAATGGCTGCAAAGGCGATTACTGTGACGACTGGCGCAAGTGTGATATGCCCCCCGGCCGCTATGAAAACATACCCGGCTGTAAGTGCAAGGAACGCCGTTATTGCGAACTTCGACAGTGCATAAACCAGATAGGCACCAGCCGCCATTATGCATATTGTAACTATCAGTGCGGATTCTGCAGAGATGTGAAGACCGGCAATCAGGCCGACGGCCCCTACGTAACCCTCGAATGCACCGAACCCAAGCAGCAGGAGGTTAAGCATCTTTCTCCTGCCCACAAGCAGCGCAACTGCCAGAATGAACACGGCGCCCATCTGGACATAGCCCAGTCCGGCAGGAAGGGAGTTCGAGATATAGTCAGCTATCTTGTACGGTGAGAAGAGCGAATAGATGTAAGTAATCAGTCCAACTGCGGTGTAAGCCATTTCCCTCTCGCGAGTTGAGATATGCGAACCGGGAGTATATCAAGGTTGAGAATTTACCGGTTCGGCCGCCGGCATGCAGTCATCTCTGCAATGTTGCCGCCTGTGCGTGGACTGTCTCACCAATTGTCAGGACCCTGTCCTGGCTGACATATCCCAGTTTTATTGCCATATCCACCACTCTCTTCCCGACCAGGTTTATTATTGTCGCCTCACCCAGATACCTGTCCAGCTCTCCCTCCTCAATAACCCGGTCGCCGTAGAAGCTCCTGTAGACCTCTATCCTCTTCTCCCCGTCAAGGAATTTGCATCCAAGGACCTCCAGGTCGCATACTGCAACGATTGTTTCTCCCTTTGCCTTGTGTATCTTCAGGGACAGCAAACAGCATCACTTCTGGGTGAGCTTGTAGAAACCGTTCCTCGGTTCGTGAATCTCCCCTGTCCTGGAAAGCTTCTCCACTATTTTCCTTACCTCCGATTCGTCTATCTTGCGCTTTCCCGCCTGTGTTATTATCTCCTCAATTGGAATGCCGCCCGGTTCGTCCGCGTTGTTCCTGATGATGTCGATTATAGAGGATACATGGCTCCTCTGGCTGTGGCTCATTTCGCTTGTTATCCTGTCTATGTCGAGGACATCGCCCTCCCTTGCCAGTTTCATCAGGTAGTAGCCAACAATCCTTATCGCCCTCTCCGCATCCTCTTTTTCAACCAGCTGGCTCAGCCTTCCCCGGGCTGACGCTTCCGAAAGCCTGACATAAGCCTCCAGCTGCCTTGCCGTTATGGGGACGGATGCACCCTGTCCCTCTCCCTCCTTCCTGATGCGCAGGTATTCATCCCTGATGAGTGAAATCGCATCATCGGTGAGTATTGGATTGACCCTCTTTGCATATGAAATGTACTTTCTGAGGAAATCCCTGTCGAATTCAGGCTCCACAACCCTGCTCTCCTCCTGCAACGACTCTTCAACTACTCCTTCTGGCGTATGGTCAAGCTTCCTTCTTTCTCCGACCCTGTGCGCCTTCAGTATGTGCGATGCTATGCTCCAGTCCCTGGATGAATTTGGCTTGTCCTGGAGTATGAATATCAGGTCGAACCTCGAAAGGAGGGCGGGCGGCATGTCGATCTGGTCTGCAATCAGCTGTTCGTCCTGGAACCTGCCGTATGTCGGGTTGGCTGCGCCCAGTATGGAGCACCTTGCCTGGAGTGTAGCGGTGATGCCGGCCTTTGCAACAGTTATGATCTGGCTCTCCATGATCTGGTGCATAGCACTCCTGTCGTTGTCAGACATCTTGTCCAGTTCATCGACGCATGCTATCCCCTTGTCCGCGAGTACCAGCGCACCGGCCTCGAGCGTCCATCTGCCCTCGCCAAACTCATCTTTTACCGCAGCCGCAGTCAGGCCCGCAGCGGATGAACTCTTACCGCTGGTGTATATGCCCCTTGGAGCAAGCTGGGACATATAGCTCAGCAGCTGACTTTTTGCCAGGCCAGGATCGCCGACAAGCAGTATGTGTATGTCCCCCCTGATCCTTGTTCCGTCCTGCATTGTCTTCGATACGCCGCTGAAAAGCTGAAGGGAAAAAGCCTCTTTCTCAATGTCGAAACCGTAAATCGTTGGTGAAATTGATGCCGCGATCTTCTTCACGATGTCCCCTTTTGACGCCTCATACCTTATCTTCTCTATGTCCTCAGCTGTGATCTGTATTTCATCATATTCATGTTCCCTGTATTCGACAGAACTCACACCCAGCATTATGTTGAACAGCGTTGACTTTCCCTGTGGGCCCGATCGCTGTGTTCCGGTCAGTATGCCGTTCAGTATTACCCTGTCTCCGGGTGATATCTTTCCTGTTATGTCGTCTATCAGGAAACCCTCCAGCCTCTCCGGCTGCGCACCACCACGCAGGCCCTCGGGAGATTCCTGCACTTCAACCTTCTGCGTATCCTCATATGAACTCTCTTCGGGAAGCAGAATGAACTTGGTTGAACCTGCAACTCTTCCGCAGCCACCCACGTCCTTCGAGCATTCGAGCGGCTCCTTGAGCATCACGCCCTCCTGCAGCACATGGAGTTCCCTGTCGCACCTGGCGCACTTGAAAACCGCATCGACCAGCCTCGGTCTGACCTCTGTCGCCTTTCTCACAAGCCCTTCGATACACACCAGTTTTCCCAGATGTTTGCTCCTCAGGTTCCTGATTTCGACTCTGGCGTCCAGTGGAAGCCCTTCGACCCTGAAATGCAGTTTCACGTACCCCCTTTCGGCTGGCAGAAGGCCGCCGATGACGCTTTCTGCAGCCTTGAAGGACTTCGCCGGGTTCTCCAGCAGATAGGAAGCAAGATCTGCATTGAATGAATTCACCTGCGAAAACTGAACGTTGAGGCTCCTTTCCTTCGGGTACTCATCGGCCAGCATGATGGCATGTCCCCTCATGCCAGTATCCTCAAAGAAGTCCCTCCATCTTGATGCAAGCTCCTCGTCGCTGTACTGGATTGAAGGTGAAACGGCCAATGAATTATTCCCCTGTTCTCTACTGGTCAACTGCTCACGCGAGATGGGTTAATAAAACTGATTGAAAGAATGCCGAAACCATTGCTGAGCCAGTGTGTCCACAGGATGCAGTGGAAGCACCGCTTCCTGTGGACTATGAAATATATTCCGATTGTATTGCTATTATCTCAAGGCTGCTCGTGGCCCCTGCATATCTTTCAAGCGGTTCCCTGTTCAGTTCAAGGAAGTGCTTTCCCCAGTTGAATTTAGCAAGTATCAGGCCCGCCTGTTCCTTCTCTCCGATAATGTACAGTGCAGCCGCAACAGCCTCCACGCTGCTGAGCTGCAGCGGCTTTCCCCAGTTTACAGGGTTGGCCGCTACCAGGAATGGCAGCGCTCTTCTAGTTCTCGACAGGATACTGCCCGGCATCCTTTCGAGCTTGTTCCATGAAAGGTCCAGCACCACCAGTCCATTGTTTAATATTGTTTGCCTGTCCTCAACGGATATGGCCTTTGGCGCAGTGGGATCCAGCACAACGGCGTCTCCGGGAAGAGCCGTTAGCCGCTGGACGGGTCTGGCAGCACCAAAACGGACCATCTTCCTGGCAGTACACTTCTTCGGATCGTCTTCTCCGCCGAGATACGCATATACGTCAACCAATCTGGCCGCCTGCCCTGCAGAGGAAGCAGCGATTTATCTGCTTGTCGATTGGTATACTGACAAGGTGGTCTGTAACCACTGGCCAGCCGGACCGGGTGCTGATGCAAATCTGAATTGTTACCCACAATAGACTCTGGCAGCCAGATTCGAACCAACGTTCTTCCGAAATTAAGTCAAGCGCAATTGGTATTTTTATTGCCGGCCAGCTTGGATCAACATCACCCAGTTTTTTGATGAGGCTGATGTGCAGGAGTCGAACCCATACTACAGACCCGATCTATTCCAATATCTTCCTGAGTTCCATGTGTTTATCGTAACTATTTCCAAACACGAGTCAGACACTGTGTCGTATATCCGGCGAACAGTATATAAATAACAAATGAAATACCCTCCACAGCGAGGGAGAGCATTAGACAAACTACGTCGTGGACTGCCATAGTGGTAGCCTTCTGCTATCTGAGTTGGAGGAGACTCAGCGGGCGGGAACCATACTACAGGCCCACTCTGGCTGTTCGAGCCTTTGCTAAAAAGCATAGAGGGGGTAGTCACTTGGTCCTGTATGATCCACTTTAGATATAGCCGGCGCGCTCCTAACCGGGAGCCAAACCTCTTTTAATGTCGCTTTGGTTTAGCTTGTCTTTTAGTTCTTTAGAGAGTTCCACTTCAATATTGCCCTTTTCGCTTCGGTTCCTTTCAATCAACGCCTTACCGTACTCTGCATGGCACGCTGCTATTATCACTGAGTTGCCGGAAGTGGTTGCGAGCCTGATAGATGAAA
>JAJYOM010000173.1 GCA_021796175.1 Thermoplasmata archaeon | reverse complement strand
GCTCAAGTCAGCCACCCCCATCAAAAGATACAGGATCACCTTCAGGGTCTTGGGCAAAATTAATAAACAACTACTCAGTGAGGTCATTTTGAAGCTGAGCGGAACAAAGCTTTCACAACGCACTCCTATACGGGTCTCCCACAGACGTGCCGACCTTGTCAGGGAGAGACTGGTGTATTCCTGCAGCATCGTCGGTGTCCAGGATGAACTGGTAACTCTGGATGTAGAAGCTGAATCAGGCACCTACATCAAGGAAATGGTGACAGGCGATGAGGGCAGGACAGTGCCGAGCGTAGCACAGGGTCTCGGAGAGCCTTGTGAAGTTGTTTCGCTTGACGTTTCAGAAGTATCAACAGGAGCGGAAGAAAAATGGTGAAGGCTTCGAAGGGTCTCAGGAGAAGGTCCAGATATATACTCCGGAAGAGTCCCAGGGCCAGAGGCAATCCGCCGGTGGCACGGGTTATCAGGAAGTTCGAGATTGGCGAAAAAGTAAATATCAGGATAGAGCCGGGAGAACTTTCTGGTGCACCGCATCTCAGGTTCCAGGGGCGGGCTGGTGTTATAATAGGGACCCAGGGCAGAGCCTACCGGGTAAGTGTAATGGACGGCGGGAAGGAGAAGATTATATTATCGAATGCCGTTCACTTGCTGAAGGCTGAGTGAGTAATATGGCAACTGACCGTTCCGTGAGCCTGTCAGAGGTAAAGCAGCTTTTGACGAAAGAGGGCAAGCAGCGGGAGCTGTCCACGGAACAGAAAGTTGCGCTTGATCACGCCCAGAAATTCTCAAACATGGACCAGGAAAAAGTGAAGAAACTCCACAAGGACCTCACGGGCCTGGGTTTCATCAGCGAACAGAATGTGGTAAAGATAATGGACCTGCTGCCAGCGACACCTGAGGACGTGCGGCTGGTCTTCTCCAAGGAGCGCTTGACTCCGGAGAAAAAGCAGATTGAACAGATAATCGAGACAGTTCTGAAATATTTGTAGGCAGGTGTTTTTTCTGGAAGACTATGCCTACATACTGGATTATTTGCCACAGGGCTCACCCTCCGAAAAGGGATTTAAACATGAGCCAGTTGCATTTGCAATTGGCGGCGATGAATTCAAGCTTTTCGAGCTGATACCCAAGCCCGGCGTCTCAATTTCACCTGGCGACAAGGTGTATATAGGGAAGGACATGAACCTCAGGACGCAGATACTTCATGTCAAAAGGCGGCTCTCTTATGACGAACTCACCTCAAACGGCCAGGCTGAGCTTCCCCATGCTCTCGAAAAGGTTGTCTTGGATGATGCTCAGCGCTTTGTAAGATTTTTCAACGAGGCTCAGGCGATAACTACCAGGCTGCATACTCTGGAGCTGCTCCCCGGCCTGGGGAAGAAGAGCATGTGGGCAATAATTGAGGAGAGAAGGAAGCAGAAGTTCACGAGCCTCGATGATGTACAGAAACGCGTGTCGACAGTGCACCATCCTGCCAAGATTCTCGCCCGGAGGATAGTCGATGAACTGTCCAATCACGAGCAGAAGTACAGGCTCTTTGTTGCCAGGTAGGCAATGCTGGTCATACGCATGGATCAGAGGTCAATAAAGGAAACGCTTGCCGACTTGGGTGTTTTCCCTGACAGGAAGCTGGGACAGACATTTCTTGCAGATGAGGCTGTCGCTGAGAGGGAAGCGCTTTCCACGGACATCACGAAAAATGACGTTGTGCTCGAGATTGGACCCGGGCTGGGTATTTTGACCTCAAGGCTCTGTGCTCTCGCCGGGAGGGTTATAGCGGTGGAAAAGGACAGGCGTCTCTCCAGGTATCTGACCGAAACGCTGGCCCTTGACAACCTGGAGGTAATCACGGGTGATGCACTCGAAATAGAACTCCCGTTATTTGACATTGCAGCCGGAAATCTTCCTTATTCTGTTTCATCACCAATCCTCTTCCGTTTATCGGAGCACGGTATGGGCAGAGGCATTTTCATGATTCAGAAGGAAGTGGCGGAAAGGGTCGTTGCCGTGCCATTTACGGCAGAATATTCGAGGATGAGCGCCTCACTGCAAAGGCTGTACGAAACAATCTATCTGTTTGATGTCGGGCATTCGCATTTCTACCCCTCGCCGGATGTTGATTCTGCAGTGGTACGGCTGCTCAGGAGGGAGAACGCCAAACCCTGGCCGGAATTTGATTCCGTGGTGACGCTCCTTTTTTCCCAGAGGAGAAAAACGATAAACGCCATACTCAGGAAATCAGTTGCGGGATACCAGTCTCTCCAGGAACGGGTGCCCTTCGGGGATAGAAGGATTGAGGAGCTGACAAACAGGGAAATGGAAAAGCTCGTCAGCTGGATTATTGAAAAGGGGCTGTCCATTCCTGCGCGAAACTAATAAAGCAGTCGGCTGATTTCAAGCAGGTCGACAGTGAGTGGTTCATATGCAGATTGGAATAGTGGGCAAACCGAATGTTGGCAAGAGCACATTCTTCTCGGCGGCGACAATGGCAAGCGTCGAGATTGCCTCCTACCCCTTCACAACAATCAAGGCAAACAGGGGGATTGGTTATGTCAGGAGAGAATGTCCCGAGAAGTACTTCGGCGTAAAGTGCAACCCGCACAACGCCTCCTGCACTGACGGTACCAGATTCATACCTGTCGAAATGCTGGATGTGGCTGGCCTGGTTCCGGATGCATGGCAGGGCAAAGGGCTTGGAAATGCATTTCTCGATGAGCTCAGGCAGGCAGATGCTCTGATACACGTCGTCGATGCCAGCGGTTCAACCGATGCTGACGGGAATCCGCTCCCTGTGGGGACGCGCGATCCGCTTGAGGATGTGAGATTCCTTGAGCGGGAAATATCAATGTGGATCAAGAGCATACTTGACAAGAACTTCCAGAAGACTGCAAAGCGCATTCATCTCGAGGACCTTAAGGTCGAGGCTGTGATTCAGGAGAGGCTCAGCGGCCTCGGCGTCACTGTGCCTGACGTGACTGCCGCGATGCGCGGCACAGGTGTTTCGGGCGACCCCACCGGTTGGGCGGATGAAGACCTTTACAAACTGTCAGATGCAATACGCAGGATCAGCAAGCCGACGCTTATCGCTGCCAACAAAGCGGACATAGCTCCCAGGGAGAACCTGAGAAAGCTGACTGCTTTGAAGGATTACATTGTTGTTCCATGTGCCGCAGAGTATGAACTTGCGCTCCGCAAAGCTGCAAAGACCGGTCTTGTGAACTATGTACCGGGCGCGAGGAAGTTCGAAACAGTCATTTCACAGCCGCTTAATGAAAGGCAGTCGAAGGCACTCGAAAAGATCAGGGCTTTCCTCCAGGAATCAGATACAGGTGTACAGGCGGCAATTGAAAGTGCGGCATTCAGACTGCTCGACCTTATCTCCGTATTCCCTGTCGAGGATGAAAACAAACTCACA
>JAJYOM010000172.1 GCA_021796175.1 Thermoplasmata archaeon | reverse complement strand
TGCTTTCTTCCAACTCCAGGGACCCGTACCAGAGGAAGGGGGACGTAAGGGCACAGGTTGCAGCTAACCTGCTGGGGGAGAAGAGGATCATTTCGCTGATAAGGCAGTACGGTCTGAAGAGCTTCGTGAACGCAGCCGGGGCAGCGCTTGACTATTCCGAAAGGATGGTAAGGAAGGCTATTGCCTCATTCCCCGACAAAACCGGTAATGCTGCAGACTGCATGGAAATGCCCTCTGGCGATGTAGGCATGAAGGTTGCCGTCAGGAAGAAGGAGGATTCAATTTCAATTGATTACACGGGCACTGCTGGACAGGTGAAGGCACCCGTAAATGCGGTGTACGGAGTGACCCTCTCGGCCGTCTACTATGTGCTCAAGTGCATAACCGATCCTGATATTATGATGAATGACGGCTGCTTCAGGCCAGTTGCTGTCCATGTGCCTGAGGGAACTCTTCTAAATCCCACATTTCCCTACCCGGTATCCGCAGGAAACACCGAGACAAGCCAGAGGAATGCGGACCTGCTCTTCAGGGCATTTTACGGGATTGTTCCAGAAAGGATATCAGCATCCTGCGGAGGCTCTATGAACAACATCATGATCGGCGGCCTGGCAGGCGGCAGGACGTGGTCATTCTATGAAACAAACGCAGTCGGGATGGGTGCCTCTTCTGGAAAGGACGGCATTGACGGTATTCACTGCAATATGACCAACACACTCAACACACCAGCAGAGCTGGTGGAGCTCTACTACCCGCTCTCAATCACCAGGTACCAGTTCAGGGACGGCAGCGGAGGAATGGGTGAGTGGCGGGGCGGTGCCGGTATAGAGAGGTCATTCAGGATAGGGAACGATCAGACTCTTCTGACTGTGATGGCGGAAAGGGAGAGGCATGCTCCCCAGGGACTCAATGGAGGTCTGGAGGGGGCCAGGACCGAGATTCAGCTTGAGCGGGGTGGAAGAAGAGAGAGGATTCCGAGCAAGTGCACTGTCGAGCTGTCTGAAGGTGACATAGTCACAATATTCACTGCCGGCGGCGGAGGATTCGGAAATCCGTCGAAGAGGGAAAAGGCAGCAGCTGAAGCGGACAGGAGGAGCGGACTTGCGCGGACGGACAGTTCTCAGGAAAATGCGCAGTAGGGTGACAAACAAATTCACAAGTGCCATATATTGAATGCCGAATTTCGAACCGTGAAGTGTCCCGTATGCCTGAGCAGGATGGACTCAGAAGGCTTTCATGCACTGAGTGAACATTTCGTCGTGGCCGGAATCAGCGGGGAAGGGGAGCATGTCATGTGGCTCAACAGATATGTGGGCAGGGACAGGATTCCTGCCAACATGCTCAGCGAAAGGCTCTCGGTCATGTATGACACCTCCGGCGATCTGAAGGGCTGGATCGTCAGGAGGCTGGTGGAGAGGATATACACAACTCCGCCACACCCGTTCATAAAGAGAATGCAACACCCGGACAGGAGCACGATTTACGGCTATGTCCTGGAACATCATCACTTCCTGATGCAGTGGGTCAAATCATGTGCTGCAATCATGTCGAAGACGGACGAGGAAGATGTGCAGCTTTATGAGATAGACAACATAATTTCAGAATTCAGGGGATTGTCTCCCTCCAGGCCCTCTCACCACGAGTTGCTGCTTCGTATGGGTGAGAGCATAGGAATCACAAGGTCCGTGGTCTATTCCACTGAGCCTCTGCAGACTACAGCGCGATGTCTTAACTGGTGGCAGAGGATAGCCTCAGAGTGTCACTGGCTGGAAACAATGGCGGCGATGCACACACTTGAACTGACCGCCAATCCCAACATCAGGAAGATGGGTTCAGATCTGACTTACTTTGATCCAGCCATACTGGAGAATGACAGCTACCCCGAGGCTGTGAGGAATTTCCTGAGGGAAGGGTATGTGGCCGACGCCTCCCATTCAATGGACGCACTGGATTTGATTGAAAAGCACTGCACTCCGGAGCTGGAAAAGGATGTGCAGTCGGTTGTTTACAGGACTGTGAGTTTGCTCGATGATTATCTGATGTCACGGCTCAAGAGGAGTGAGAGTTACGGAAATTAACTACAGGAAAGGTTGCGCATTGTGTGACGCAACCTGGGGAGAACACTGGGACGAAGTGGACGGGCAGAGAATGCTCTTCTGCTGCGACATCTGTGCGGCCGCGTTCAAGAACATGATTTCAGCTGTGAAAAAGGCAAACAGCTGGTCACGGGTCGACAGTCTGCATATTGCCGGAAACAACGGCACAGGAAGAAAGTGCACTGCTTCCGGCGAGGGCAGCGATTTCAAATTCTACGTCAAGTTTTACAATGACGGCAGTATACTGGATTTCCACAAATTGTGAGTGATCCGGCAGCACATCTTATTGGGGAATCATATGGTAACCAGGAGGTAGATAACCAGAACCGCAGTAACCAGAAAAGACGCGACACCAGTCAGTATCTCTCCGGAGGCTGTTGGTGTATAGGTGCCCTCCTCAATGTGCCTTCTGTTGTCCAGGAAATTCTTGAGCGCAAGCATTTGCATCAGGCCACCTGCGATTACAAGTGCAATGCCTATTGCGGATGAAAGGTGGTAGGATGTCGTGGGAGCGTTTGGAACCAGCTCTCTCAGGATGATGCCGAACTTCGCTACAACAAAGCCCAGTGCAATTACTGTTATGCCTGTCCTGATCCACGCCAGATATGTTCTGGCGTTTGCCATGTGATCTGTGACATTCTGCTTTTTTCCGTCGTCCATCTGGCCATGGTCAACCCTGTATTAAGTCATTATATTTTCCGTTGATCTTTGGCTCAGGTGCTCAGCAGGACTCAAACATTCATTGGAAGAAATAGAATTTCACTATGGCCGGCACAGGCTTGAAGTGCGCCCTTCTCATTCCGCGCATCGGTGTTTTGGAGGGAAATCACCTAACTGACGAATTCAATGTAATTTCCGTCCGGGTCCTCTATGTAAACCCATCTGCTCCTCTCAGTGCTTATCTCCTCAACCACTGGATGGCCTGCCTCAGAAGCCTCCCTTACCGCCCTGTCCAGGTCCTCGACCTGAAATGCCAGATGGTCGAGACCCTCTCCAGCCTTGAAGGCGGAGTCGAACCTGCTTCCTTTCTCATACCAGTTGAGTTCAAGTTCAGGTCCATTCTCGATGCTCTTAAGCGATACGACTTCGCCATTTGCCTCTTTTATTTTTTGTCTGGAGGTTACGTGCATTCCCAGCAGTTTGGTGTAGAATTCTATTGATTTATCCAGATCCCTGACCCTGATGCCCGTGTACGTGAACTTGGCCTTCAGAAACTCACCAGAGGCCCAAGGGAGCACCAAATGCAAGAACTTTTGGCCGTCATATGCCGGTTTGGCCGCACGGCACACTCGAAGAATAAAAGGGATTCTCTGGGCCATTGCTGCCGAGTCTATGTG
>JAJYOM010000171.1 GCA_021796175.1 Thermoplasmata archaeon | reverse complement strand
GAGGGATGCAGGGCTGGCTGAGGTTCAGATATGCCTGAACGACTCCAGAAGAAGATTCTACTGCCTTAAACCCACTATTTAATCGTTTGTTTACATGCAATCGGTGCAGTTTCCATAACCATATAATCAATAATTGCTATTTACTGCATGGTGATAAAAAATGCCAGTATATTTAGGTGAAAAGGCCCCGGACTTCACCGCGAATACCACAAAAGGACCGTTGGTGTTTTCCAGCCTTAAGGGAAAGTGGGTTCTGCTGTTTTCACATCCGGCAGATTTTACTCCGGTATGCACGACAGAGTTCATGGCATTCTCGGAGAGGTACGACGATTTCAAGAAGCTGGGTGTTGAACTGATCGGACTTAGCGTAGACAGCATTTACAGCCATATAGCGTGGCTGAGGGACATAAAGGAACACTATGGCGTGGAGGTACCATTTCCGGTTATAGCCGATATAGACAAGGAAGTTGCAAGAGCTTACAATCTCATTGACGACAAGGCGGGTCTCACTGTCAGGGGTGTGTTCATCATCGACCCAAACCAGGTTGTCAGGTGGATGATATACTACCCGGCGGAAGTTGGTAGAAACATCGAGGAGATTATCCGGGTACTGAAGGCCTTCAAGTTCAACTGGGAGAAGAAGCTTGCAACTCCTGCCAACTGGGAAGAGGGGCAGGATGGAATCATGGGAGCTCCGGTCACTCTTGAAGAAAGCGTTAAGAGAGAAAAGGAAGGGGCCGAGAGATGGTACCTGAAAAGAGTTAAGTCATAATTTTATCTGAAAAATAAAAAAAAGGGAAGACTTTGCCCTTATGCGGACAAGGTCTTTCCAGTTGTTTTCTCTATTACTCTTATTACAAGTGTCACAAGGAATGCCACTGCAATATTTATCGCCAGTGCTGCCATTGCAACGTAGAGCAACCCGAAGGGACTGGCCATCAGCGATGTGATGAGTTTCCCGAACTTCAGGTTCGCACTTATAACAAAGAACAACCCTGAGGCAATTCCTGCGATCCAGCCCAGTATGAGTCCATACTTGTTCAGCCATTTTGTGAAAAGCCCGATAAATACTGGCGGAAGCGTCTGCGCTATTAGTATGCCGCCGAGAAGCTGAAGCTGTATGGCATATGTTGCCGGGACTACGAAAACAAATCCGAGGGCGATGAACTTGAATATCACCGACGCCCACTTCGCTATCCTTGTCTCCTGTTCCGGCGTGAGCTTCCTGAACTCTCCGATCACATTCCTGGTGAGAAGGTTTGCCTGCGAAATTGCCATTATTGCTGCAGGTACCAATCCTCCTATGAAAATTCCCAGCAGTGCATAGCCGGCAAACCATCCCGGAAGGGTGGTTACGATCAGCGCTGGAACAACGAGTGCTCCATCCGTCGTGCTTGCTGCTATGTTGCCTGACGGGGCAACCATGTGCATTGCGGCCGGAACCGCATAGATCAGGATTCCAAACAATGCGATGATTCCGAGACCGATACCGTATATGGGTAGAAGCGCGGAACTGTACCTGACTGCCTTGACATCCTTGGCGCTAAGTACGCCGTTCACTGCATGTGGGTAAAGATAAAGCGCAAGCGCACTGAGGATGAACAGACTGATGTAGCCGGAGTACAGCGTGGGGCTCAGGGTTGCATATACCGCTGAGGACAGAGGTACTGCCTTGTGGGTTACAGGACTGATAGTTGAGTAATGGCCCATGCTGGCGAATGCGTTTGCGAATCCACCATAGTGAAGCGGGACGTAGATGATTATCACTATCACGCTTGACAGAATTATGAAGTCCTTCATGATGGCAGTAAGCGTCGCTCCCCTCAGACCACTCCAGAAGGTGAATGCAGCCAGGAGAATGAATGACACGACAAGCGCTATCTCGCTCAGCAGGTTATAGTCTGCGTAGCTATAGAACAGCGCAACGAGCACCGCTCTCATCCCCACAATCTGCAATGCGATGTAAGGGAGTTCTGCCACGATGCCTGTGACGGCTATCAGGATAGCCAGGGTCCTGCTGTTGAACCTGTCCTTCACAAAGTCCACTGCCGTGACATAGTTCTTTTCCCTGGACTTCTTCCACAGGGAGGACATTGTCACGATGGCCACGGCGAACGTTGCCATGACGTATGGAACCGCAAAGAAGAACAGGGCTCCAGACCCGAACATTCCAGCAGGAACCGCAATAAACGTATACGCGGTATAGAGGTCTGCTCCCACAAGGAACCATGCCAGGTAAGGTCCAAGTCTCCTCCCGACGAGTGCCCATTCGGACAGATCCGAGAGGTTTCCCTTTCTCCATCTGAAACTCATGAATCCAATCACTATGAAGATCACAAAGAGAGCGATGAAGACCGCAATTCCAACGATCATGCTGTCCTGCCTCCCTTATCTTCCTCTGCCTTTCCTATGAACACAACGGCCACCAGGTACAACACCGTCGCAATACCGAGCCACACGAGCTGGTACCAGTAGAAGAACGGTAGTCCAGATATTTCAGGGTTCTTCACATTGTAGTATTCTACCGGTAACAAAACGAGTGTCGGGATTGCAAGCAGTATGCCCGCAATGATATATTCCCGTTTCATGTTAAAAGAATTCAATTGTATCTAATATATTAATATTGCTATGCAGATCCGTACGGTGAAACTTACGGCATCTGCCAGCGAGTCAGTGATCTACCTGAACTTCAAGTCACCTTGTTGTCTCTGATAAATCAACGTTTTGTCGACTCCTGTTTGAAGGCAAGCTCCAAGCTTTCAGTTCTTCTTGTCAGGATGCACTGAACGATAATTTTAGGTTGATAAACTCACTGGGTGGTAAAGAGGTTGTTTAGATGGAACTTAATTTGGCAGGAAAGAGAATCCTTGTGACAGGCGGAAGCGGAGGAATCGGATCAGAAATATGCAGAATTCTGTCGAAAGAAGGTGCTGAAGTCATAATACACTACGGGAAGTCAAAGTCGATTGCGGAATCCGTACAAAAAGAGATTACAGATGCTGGTGGAAAGGCCACAATTCTGGGTCACAATCTTTCCGATACCGGCTCCATTGCAGATCTGAAGAATAAGATTCTGGAAACAGGAAAGATTGACGGGCTTGTGAATTGCGCTGGCATCTATGGTGACGCAGACATAGACGAACTCACGGAGAAAGAGTGGAGAGAGGTTATTGACACAAACTTGACGGCACCCATCTTTGTGATCAGGCACCTTAAGGATATAATAAACGACGGGGGTTCAATTGTCAACATATCGTCAGTAATGGGGTTCAAGCCAGTAAAGTTCGGAATCTCCTATCAGGCCTCGAAGTCAGCCATGATTCATCTGACAAGATCGCTGGCAGTTTCTCTCGCACCGAAGTTGAGGGTTAACTGCGTTGCTCCCGGCTACATAATGACTGAAATGAACAGTGAAGTGATGCTGTGCAGAAGGT
>JAJYOM010000031.1 GCA_021796175.1 Thermoplasmata archaeon | reverse complement strand
ACCATGCACTTCTCCCTTCCAGTGAAGTGATATATGTGCCGAGCAGAATGCGCCTCTTAGCCTCCTGTCCTAAAAGTGATCTGGAATTGAAAACAGATTCTGCGGGGGTGTAACCGGCACCCCTGGTTCCATACTTCAGGCCGTCGTATCTCTGCATTGCAGATGCGAACTCGGAGTACATTATCAGATAGTATGCGGCGAGTGCTGAGTCGAATGTTTTCATTTGCACCTTCTCGACAGTCGCGCCGTGACTTTCAAGGAATTTGAGTGAACGGTCAAATGCCAGCCGAACTTCGGGCACACAGGATGCAAGCGCATTCTCAGGAACTGCTACAGTTGATCCTGCCGGATCGTAGCACTCCAGCTGCCCTACGCATGCTGTCTTCTTTGCGTTTTCTGTTGTCTGATCTCTTTCATCAGGACCGCTTATGCAGTCCATCAGCCTGGCAAGCAGGAGCCCGGATCCCCATGGCACCAAAGGAGCGGGGCTTTCCAGACTCATCGACAGATCGGCTAGACCGTATCTTGAAACTCTGCCATAAGTGGGCTTGAGGCCGACCACACTGCAGTAGGAAGCGGGGCATCTGACGGAGCCGCCAGTATCGGAGCCTATCGCGAAATCCACCAGTCCCTCCGAGACCGCCGCCGCGGAGCCGGAAGAGCTGCCCCCAGGCACCCTGCCGGGAAGACCCGGATTAAGCACGGGCCCGAACGCGGAGTTCTCTCCTGATGAGCCGCAGGCAAACTCGTCCATGTTGTTCTTCCCGAGTATCTTTGCGCCGCCATTCCTCAGCCTTTCGACTACAGTTGCGTCGTATGGCGCGACATAATTCTCAAGGACTCTCGATGCGCACGTCATCCTCATTCCGCGAACTGCAATATTGTCCTTTATTCCCGCAACTGTGTTTGCAAGTTGACCCTCTCCTGATTCAGGTTCTTCAGATGCGAGGCTGATGAAGGAGTTGGTATTGCTCCCTGCAGCAGCCCTGAGTTTGAACATGAATCGGCTGTCTGCGGCCGGCGATATGCTGGGAGACATCTATTCGCTCCTCGGCACAGTGAGTGTCCTGTCAACGGATTTGGGAAAGGAAGCGATTATCGCGGCTGCCACAGAGTCATCTGCCTTTAGGCTGCAGTCCTCCCTTCCTGCAGCGGCGGGCTGCAATACAGTCTCAGAGCGTTCAGGCAGTCCGTGAACCGCACTGAACAGAGCGAGTATTGAGTTTATTTCTGCACCCAGGCTGTTTACTTCCTCTTCTGAGAGATTGAGCATTGCCAGCTTGCTTATGTGCCTGACATCCTCTCTTGTGAGAGCCGTTGAAATTTCACCCCTTGACTGTAGCGAAGATTGAGCATGTTTCAGTCCGGCTGACACCTTCTATAGAACGCAGCTGGTCAATGACAATCCTGCCAATCTCCTCAGGGCTGGAGGCATGTACCTTTGCGATCATATCCCAGGTCCCCGAAATCAGATGCAGTTCACTGACACCCTTCAGGCCAGAGATTTTCCTGGCAACATCCCTCTGAGGGGAAAAGCCCGGCATGAATGAAATCAAAACAATGGCGGCATAGCCCGATCCGACCTTCTCTTCATCCAGTTCCACTGTGTACCGCTTTATAACATGCTCTTCCTCCAGACGCTTCATCCTCTGTTTCACCGTCGCCCTGCCAAGGCCAAGACGCCTGGCGATTGAGGAAACAGGCATTCTGGCATTTTCAGTGAGCAGATCGACCAGTCTGATATCCTTTTTGTCTACCATTTCATCTAACTGTCATTGTTCAAGCGTTGTTATATAGCTAATTGCTAGCTGAATGATGGAAAAAAACAGCAAAAGACTAATTAGTCCCTCGCAATAGAAGTCAAAATGTACCAAAGGCTCCGTAGTCCAATGGGCAAGATATCTGGCTGTTAACCAGGTGATGATCGTTCGAATCGGTCCGGAGCCGCCACTAATTCGCGTGCTCAATTTAACAAACGGAATCGCGAAACGAATCTTTCAGCGAAAATTGAATCGGAGCCATAAGATTTTTCCCGGCATTCTGTGGTCTGTTGTCTGAATCCTCGGCTGTGGCTCATTTCCCCGCTGGTTTATCGGCGGTCCTTTTGTAGTAAACCGGATTAGGTTTATGACTCTTGCCGCTCAATTGAGTTGTATAAATATCAGCACAGCATTTCACTTCATGACCAGAACCGAAAAGGAGAAGCGGTTAACGGGGGCAAATACACTGGAAACTCCCTCGAGAGAAGCAGTGGAAGTATTCAAGAGGCTTGGCCTCACAAAATATGAGACAACTATTATTCTTGCTCTCGTTGCCAACCAGGATAGCCCAATGGATTACAAGGGTATCCTGTCAGAGACAAGAGTCCCTTACGGCAGGATACATACCACACTTGTCAGCCTCGAGCAAAAAGGACTGATTGAGTGCCTTGGGGGAAGGCCCAAGCAGTATTCTCCCAAGCCAATCGGCCAGATGCTGGAAGACTACATTTTAACACCGGTGATAAGTGTGCTTGCCGACCGACCGTCTGCTATTGACAGGCACCTCAGTGACCTGTGGATCGGTCAGGTTACGGGCAAGATACCAGTTGTGCGGCTGGACGATGACGGCGGAAGTCCGGATATTGACTTCATCAACGGGGTGGAGAATACAAGGAAGAGAGAATTTGCCGAAACACTGGCCGGGAAGGAGCATATCAGGTTCTGCGCTCCTTCATCGGGTTTTCTGAACAGGAGAAGGAACCTGTTGCCGAGAACAGGTGAAAACGTCAGGATTGAGATAATTACCTCCCTGTCTCCCAAACAGTTTGCTGCATACTTCACATCGGAGGAAAGAAAATATTGGCGGGAGTCGCTGAAACGGCACAAGGGTGATACGCGAACTGAATACTACTACATGGCTCACATAACAGAAAGGATGCTCATTGTTGATGACAGGTTTGCGTCGCTGGGAGGACCGGCTGTTCCTGTCAGGCTGCACATCTATTCAAGATCCATCTGCAATAAGCTAATAGACAGGTTCGAAAAGCTGAAAGCCGATGCGCAACGCATAGATTTCAGGGAAGGCAGCTATTCTTAGGCAACACTGCACATATGAGCTCTGCCAGAATTGACAACCGACTTTACCGGACAGGCAGGGACTTGCAGTGTGCATTGAAGTGTTCCCAGATCATCAGTTTCGTAACTTTAAGTCGTGGTTGCCGTCGAATGCATTACCACAGCTTACATATTCGAAGTTTATAAACTCTGAACCTCACATGTTGAGCTTTTGTTATTTCTAAAACTCAGATAATTCAAACTCAAGGGTGAACGAAAATGGCATTCGTAGACGACTTGGGCCTGCAGCTGTTACTGATTGGCCTTGTCGCTCTGACAATATTCTATGTCGGAGTGAGGAGCTACATCAGATACAGGACGGGCGGTAATGACAAGGCAATGAGCGAGTTGAAGTCGAGTGCCCCGATCTTGGGCATACTAGGTTCGATTGTGCTGCTGATTGGTTTGTGGGGAGAGATAACGTGGCCGTTGTTCACGGGAACAGCCGGGGTAAGATACAACATACTGTTCTATGACCCGACCCTGCTCTTCGGCATCATACTTCTCGGTTTCGCACTGACACTCGCCTACGGTCTGAGAACACAGTATGTGGGACTGTTCGCAGTTGGGGCAGGTGTAATCACAATATTCTATGGCGTGCAGGGCTACAACCTCGGCATGACAAAGGAGCCGCTTGCACTGCTCGGTCTTTATGTTGCCTTCGGCGGTGCAGGAATATTCACATTCCCTGCCACTCTGATGATTGACAGGATGCTGAGTGCGCGGTCTGCCCCGTCCGAGTCTGCATCAAAGAAGGAAGTGGGAATCGCTGCCGGAACACTGATGGTTGCAGCCCACGCCCAGAAGGTCGTCGGCCAGGCGAAGTACAGGCTGGGAATCGCATCCAACCTTTCGTTTGCACTGTTCCTTCTCTTCATGATTGGCGCGGCAGCCCTCGCCTTCATGATTGGCCTCGAGGCAATTCCACAGCACCTGGCCAGCGCACCCTGAGCTGATGCATAGTCAGGTAACGGGTCAAATCAAACCATTTACTTCCCTTTCTTTACTCCTTCAAATGACCTCTTTTACTGCGCCATTCCACTCTTGAATTTGCAATGAATGAGCGGCCCCAAGCCGTGTTTCAGGTCCTCGCTGAGGCCAGCCTGGCGCCTGCAGCAAGGGACTCGAGCTTCATCTGTCCGACCTTATATGGTACGTTCGTGAATGTCGCAAACGTCTGGAAACCGCAGTCTGTCCCGCCCAGGACCCTTTCAGGGCCGAGAGACTCAATCTCCGCAAACTTCTCCAGCCTTGTCGCTATTGTCTCCGGTGATTCCAGGAACGGTGTCTTGACATCTATCACACCGATCGCATACTTCAGGTGCGATGGCCATTCGTGCTCTGACAGGTGCTTTCGCAACAGTCGAACATCTCCCTCATGACGGGGATTGGCGCCCTCACCGACAATGGTGCCTGCCTTCAGCCTGAGGAGTTCGGGAAGGACACGGCTGTAGTCTGCATCAAACCTGTGGGAGGCGAGGTAATTGCCATAGCAATAGTGTACTCTTATCCTGTCGGACGGGAGCCCCGCTATTGCCTCGTTTATTGCATCGACGTGATGAGGAAGAGCATCGTAGAAGTCCATCTTCCAGTCGCCCGCGAGATGCTTGGCCATTGCGAGATCAGGCGCGTCTATCTGGAGCGTAACACCGTCCACTGCAAGTATTGTCTGGTACTCTTTCCTGAGCTCTTTTGCGAGTCCGAAAAGATAGTCCAGGTGATCCTTGTATGGCTTGTTGAACGGGAAGAACATTGTCATCACACCGGGAGAGGCGGAATTCAGGAATATCTCCGGAGCGCCCTCTTCCTTTGCAAGCTTCCTGGCATCCAGTGCCTCAGCCTTCGCCAGTTCACCACCAGTATACTGAAGATGGCTCTCGATTCTTGGTGCCGAGAAGGCTGCAGCGCCAGGTCCGCTGAGCATCTCAAGCATTGCTGGGTTGCTCTCCTGAAACTCTGTAGCGAAATCGGCCGTAAATGCCATGTTGACCCTTTCAGTCTTTGAAAAGCCGCTGAACCTGTTCGCAAGGTACTGGGTATATCCGGCCTTCCGCTGTTCGCCGTTACTGACATAGTCCAGTCCGCGCTTTGACCCGTTGGGATGCAACTGATCCCTGATGGCCCGTCTTTCCGCATCCTCTATCTCCTTTTTGTGTGACCTGTCAATCTCCCCAGTCCTGCTTTGAGCGACAAGTGCCATTATATTTTCCGGCCTGAACCAGCTGCCAGTCATTGTTGTCTTTATCGGCATGTTTATCCAGGGGCGTAAATAGATTTGGCTTATTACTTATTTGGAACAGTATTATTCTGTTTGGCATAAAAGCAATAAGCCTGCATTACGGCTTTGTGCAAACTGCTGGCCTCACATGTTTTCGACTTCATCGAGGAATCGGGAAACGGTGCGCATGTATTTCGTCCTCTCCTCCCACATGGGCAGGTGAGAACTGCTGCTGAAAATCACCAGTTTCGAGCCGCTGATGCCGTTGTGTATCTGTCTGGCGACTTTTGGCGTGACTTCGTCATGCCTGCCGCCAGTTACAAGTGCGGGTACCCTGATTTCATTGAGCCGCCTGCTTACATCCCAGTACCTTATGTTTCCAATTATCGTGAACTCATTCGGACCGTTCATTGTGCCGTAGACTGTTGCGCTTGTCCCTTCAAGGCTGTGCTTCAGCTCGGCTGGCCAGGTCTCAAGCCGGCAGAGATGTTTTCTGTAAAAGACATCGACCGCCCTTAGATATTCAGGGTCTGTGTATTTGCCCAGTGCCTCAAAGTCATTGATCGTCTTCTGAACCTTCGCGGGAAGTCCCCGCTTCAGCCTTTCCATTTCGCTGGTGGTAAGAGGAACACTTGCAAGCCCGCCGGCGGTAATCATGCTCTTCAGATTGCGCTGATACTTCAACGCATAGGCGATTGCCAGCAGTCCGCCGTAGCTCGAGCCGAAGAGATGAATGCGGCCAAGCTTCATCTTCTTACGGAAGACCTCAAGATCCTCCACTGCCCTCTCTATGGTCAGGAGGGCAGGGTTCGCAGGCAGTTGCGACTTGCCGCAGCCAAGCTGATCGTAGAGAATGACCATGTACCCTCTTTGGACTATGTCGGCCATTGGAAGGAGGTATTCATGAGTGGCGCCGGGCCCGCCATGCAGGCAGACGACATTCCTTCCCCTGTTTTCCTCGCCGAACAGCCTGTAGTAGAAATCATTGCCCTGGACATTGACAAAGCCATCACCCGAGCTCATGCCCAGTCAACAGTGCACCATTACATATAATCGCATCTTCGCATGCATAGCAGGAAGCACAAACCGCAACCGGCAATTGCGAACAGCCCGCCCAGCCTTAGCTGTCAAATCAGTTTGTCGGCCCAGACCTTTGGTGCTGACTTTGTTATCTCCAGCGGCAGACGGTAGCTCGGCTCCTGAGGTCCAACCTGTTTTGCCCAGTCGATCATTTCGCGCAGCCCATCCTCCAGAGTGTGAAGGTGCCTGTAGTCCAGCAGTTCCTCCGATTTTCCTGTTGTGCTGTAAGCGACTTCCACTTCAAGCAGACGGCCGGGTGAATATTCGGGCCTCTGCTCCGAGGCCATCAGTTCAAGCACCATTGAGCATGCGTCGTTGATTGTCACATGTTCCGGGCTCCCGACATTGATTATCTGATTCCTTGCACCGTCTCTGAAACCGGCATTTGCAATTGCAAGATTGGACTCCTCTATGTAGGAAAATGCTCTTACCTGCTTGCCTGTGCCATATAAAATCGGCGCTTTGCCTGACATGAGTCTGTTTATCCAGATGCCAAGCACATTCCTGAAAGGGTCGGCAATATTCTGCCTCGGGCCGTATACATTGTGCGGCCTGATGATAGTGTAATCCATGCCGTAGGCAGCCTGGAATATCTCCAGCATGTTCTCGCAGTATGCTTTTCCTGCACCGTACGGGTCCTCGGGAAGTCTAGGCATTTCTTCACTGAAAGGAGCCTTCTGCCGACCGTAAACGGCCATCGACGACGTGAATACAAACCTCTTCACACTTCTGTTTATTGCAGCTACAAGCAGGTTGTTCATCGACTTGATGTTGATGTCGTTTATTTCAATGGGCGAAAATACCGACTGGCCCTCCGCGGCGTATGCGGCAAGATGATAGATGATGTCAACGTCGCTCACCACACGGTTGACAAGTGCTGTGTCCCTCAAGTCGCCCTTGATGAAAGTGCAGTCCTTGTTGACATTCCTCATGTAACCCCCGGAAAGGTCATCGACAGAGATAACCGAGTGGCCACGTCCGAGCAATTCATCGACCAGCCACGAGCCCATGAAGCCTGCTCCACCTGTAACAAGTATTTTCTTGCTTATTCTCTCACCGCTTTGCTACGGATTAATTCTGACACATAGTTACAAATTTCATAGTCGAGTATCTCCTATGAACCTGCCTGGAAGCGAACGGAGACTATAGACTCCCGCCAGTCCCAGCAGCCTGATGTTCTGTGCAGCATTCATGTCCGCGTCATCGGTGTGTCCACAATGAATGCACCTGAACACCTTGCCGCTGCGGCTTCGCCTGTCCCGGTTGCCGCACAGCCGGCAGAACTGCGATGTCTTCCAGGGCGACACACGCATGAGCGCGATGCCCTGTTCCTCGCAGCGCTGCTCCAGCCACTGCACGGCCCTGGCATAGAGCCAGTGGGACAGACGTCTGTTGTGTGCACGCTGAAACATTCCGCGTGTCCGTGATTTAACGGAGCGTAAATCCTCTATGGCGAGTGCGCGAACACCTGACAGGTCGATGTTCTTCAGCTCGCCGAACACCTTCTGTTTGACCTGCTCATGTGTGTTACGCTCTCTCCTGCCGAACGATGAGATGAAATCGTTCATGTCAATGCCTGCAACCTGTCCGTCGGAGCATGTGACCGCATCGACATATCCGAGGTCGATGCCCTCGACACTGCCTGTCGTCTTCTCCGGCGGCCTCTCCTTCTCGAATACGAACTCCATGAAGAGCGTGCCGCCGGGCATCAGCAGCCTCATGGATCTGGAAATGGTGAATCCCTTTTCAGTCCATTTATTCCACATCGCTGTCTTACTGAACGGCAGATGGAACGTGAAGCCCGACTGCACCTTCACCCATTCAAACGAGTTGTGCTCATCGGCCAGGCACCAGAAGCGGCCGTCGAGCTCCGCCGTCAGCGCGGTGAAGCGCGGCATCGTGCGCCGGCGCTTCGGTTTCATGCGCTGGCTCTTCACAACCTGCAGCGCCTGCTTGCCCGCACACTGTACGAGTCTCGCTGTGAGCGCAAAGTGTCCATCCGGCGGCATGTGCGTGCTGTCCACGTAGGTGTCGCTGAAATTGCGCTCCGACCAGTACCTCTCAATGAAATGGTTGACACAGCGGTTATATTCGGTCAGGAACGATGCAACAGCTTCGAGCTTGCCTTCGTTGAGAGGGCTCGCAATCCTGACTGTTCTACGCATCACCGGCATTCTTCTTCAGCTCCGCTATGATTTTCTCTGTTTTGCGTTTGCTCCACCGCGGACCGTACAGCCTTGCGCAGAATGACGTGACGATGGAGACAAAGTCCTGCATGAAGTCGTCCCTGTCGTTTGCGCTTTCATTGACGACCTCAACCGTTCTGCCCGTCCTGCCGAGCAAGACATGGATGTAATTGAAGCCGAATCTCGCCAGCCTGTCCCTGTGCTCCACGATGAGTCTGGAGTAGCCGTCATCCATGAGGAGACCGAGCAGCTGCTTCCTGCTGTCATTCACGCCGCTGCCCACTTCCTTCACTGTTTTGTATATCCTGTATCCCCTTGCAATCGCATATTGCTCGAGCCGTGCGGCCTGTGCATCGAGGCTGCCCCTGTTCTCCGCACCGGACACACGCGCATAGATGGCAACCCTGTCAGGCAATAGAGATGGTTTCTCATCTTCGACTATAATTGTGCCTGTCGGAAGCTGGTGACCCTTTATGTGTCCGCCCTTCCACATGCGCCATGCCGTTTCATAGGCTATTCCCTCTCGCCTCGCCCACACAGACAATTTCATTCGACTATAAACAGCTATAAAACTATTTAATCTTTATGATACTATACATTTTCCCATACACCAGACACGCGGACAGAGGGAAGCGCGTCTGTCAGTCATGAGAATAGCGCCTTTCGAAGTAGTTTACAAATCTTCGTGGCAGGTATTTGCCCGTGGGCAGGTTCATGAACCTTATGCCAAGCAGCGTGATGAACATTATCGGTATGACACGGAATATTGGCATTCTTGTCTCACTGTCATACCTCCACCTTACACCGACCTCCCTGATGCTGGCACCGAGCTTCCTTGCATGATATAGCATGGCCACGTCAAAAGTCCTGTTCGCCACCACTGTTGTATACATCACCTGCCTTGCGACATCGGACCTGAACACCTTGGCACCGCACTGCGTATCCATTACCGGCAGGCCAAGGATGCCCCTGACAAGGAAGTTGAATACTCTTCCGACTGAAAGATTGAAAAGAGGCTCCTTCTCAATCCAGATGCTGTTCTTCAGCCAGCGTGAAGCCACAACACAGTCGAAGACATCGCTCAGTTCCAGCATCTTTCGCAGATCATCAGGGTCAAGGCTGCCGTCTGCGTCAACCCAGCAGAGGCTGCTGTAATTCGACAGTTCTATTCCTTTCCTCACTGCGCCGCCCTTCCCGAGCTTTGAACTGAGCCTGAAACATTTCACACCCTGAGCTGAGTATCCCCCGACCACTTCGGGTGTCCCGTCCTGTCCGTCAAATACCACGACTACCTCGTATGGTTTGCTGAGTGATCTAAGGACAGGAATATATGCGTCAAGGGAGCGGGCAATCCTGTCCTCTTCGTTGTACGCCGGTATGATCAGAGAAATGCCTGCATTCTGCGGTTGTCTCTCAGCCACTTAACCCCTAACTTCGTTGGTTCTTGCATAATAGGTTCCTGTTGAAGCTATTTTCCTTCGTGGAATCGAAAGATCAATATAGTTGATATATTATTCACTTCCCTAATATGACTCATCCGGACTGGGTGCTGAAGCACAGGACGAAGGGCACGCATGTGATCAGGCGCGGTGACAGCTACTATCTCTACAAGGTCACGAGCGTATGGAACAGGGAGAAGGGAAGGGCGCAGCTGAAGACTGAGAAGTATCTCGGAAAGATCACGCCTGACGGCCTGGTGCCGCCAAGGCAGGAGAGGACGCTCGGAAGGCTCAGGCAGGCCACAATCAAGGAATACGGCGCCTCCTTCCTGATCAACCACCTGGCGGGCGACATCGTGGGGCTGCTGAAGGGGGAGTACCGGGAATGGAGGGAGCTGTTCACATTTGCTGCATTGCGCCTGCTGCACAATGTGCACATAAAGAACCTCGAATTCCACTACGGCACATCGTTTCTGTCGGAACTCATACCGGATGCGGACCTATCCGACAGGCGTGTGGGAGGCATGCTCAGGGAGGTGGGCATGGACAGGGAATCAATGACAGCATTCATGAGAAACTTCGTCTCCGGCGGCGGTTACGCCGCAATATATCTGACGCATGTGCTGTCGCTGTCGGAAGGCGTCATATCATCAACACTCGGGCACAACAGCGCCGGCGAGCACCTCCCGCAGGTCAATGTGTCATATCTCTTCTCGCTTGACAGGATGATGCCCTCCTACTTCCGTATGCTTGTAGGCTCGGTTGGGAGCGTATCATCGCTGGCACTCACTGTGAAGGAGAGCGGCGCAACGGACGTCGTGCTTGTGGGTGACAAGGGCTTCCACTCCGCCGCCAATGTGGCGGAGCTGGAGGAGTCCCGCATGAGCTACATACTCCCTCTCAGGAGGGACAGCGCTCTCATAGACTACGGGAGCATGAAAAGCGGCATGAGGTCATTCGGCCACTTCCTCTTCCAGGGAAGGCCGGTATGGTTCAGGGCAAGGAAGAGGGGGAAGAGGATTGTCCTCCTCTTCTTCGACCGTTCACTGGCAACGGAGGAGGAGAAGGACATGCTTCTCAGGGCAGACAGGGAGAAGGGAAGGGGGAAACACATTGCAATGAAAGAGTATTTCGCAGTGCAGCACAGGATGGGCACCATTGCCGTGCTCACCGACCTGAATGAGGACGGCGAGCGTATATTCGAGCTGCTGAAGTCCAGGGTGGACATAGAGCAGCTCTACGACACATTCAAGAACACTATACATGCAGATCGTTCGTACATGAGGGACGACTACCAGCTGAACGGCTGGCTGTTCGTCAATTTCATTGCAATGATGCTCTACTACCGCATATACAACCTGCTTGTTTCGCACAAGATGCTCAGTAAATACTCGCCGATGGATGTCCTTGAGCATCTGTCAAGGGTGCAGATGCTCAGTATGGACGGCCGGTGGATCATGACGGAAATACCGAAGAGGACAAGAGAGATTATAGCGCAGCTGGAGATACCTATTATTCAAAACTGACGGAGTTACAGCTTAATCCCTGTGAACGCTACAACAAGGCAGGCCGTTTATTAACAGAATCAATGTACAGTGAGGATAGAAAATATGAGCCGGAGAACTGCAGGGATGCGATGTCTCAGCCAACGCCATCCGCTGCTGAAACACAGCCGCCCGTATGACGGATTTTGAATATTACCGCGCAGGTATGTACTTCTTTCTCAATGTCTCCGCCGCTGCGAACCTGTCTACAGACTTCTGCCTTGCAGACCATTCTGTCAGCTGCCTCACGCCCTCGCTGAGACCGGTAAAACGCCTTGGGCTGAAATCGCGCAACAGTCGGGTGGTATCAGCAAAATCATGGCGGTTGTCCCCCGGTCTGAATTCACCGGGGACTTCAGGCTGGATCGAGGTGCCGATCTCGTTATTGATCATCGAAATGAGTTCAAGGAGTGAGGCGGGCCTCCCTGTGCCCAGGTTGTAGACACCTTCTCCCTTTTCCAGTGCGGTTACATTCGTGCGAGCAACATCTCCAACATAAATGAAATCCCTTAGCTGCTTTCCATCCTCGAATACGACCGGCCTGTTACCATTCTTAAGCCTTGAGAGAAATATGGCCAGCACTCCGGTGTAGGGATTTGAAAGACTCTGCCTTGGACCGTAGACATTGAAGTACCTGAATTCCACCGCGGGTATTCCGAGAGCAAAAGAGTAATCCAATGTGAGCAGTTCAGTTGCGTACTTCGAAAGAGCATAGGGATTCAGGTTCTGTGGCGGCTTCTCCTCAGGAACCGGGGCAGCTTCGGTGGGGCCGCCGCATACGCCGCACTTCACTTCCCAGTCGTGGCTGCGGAGTTGTTCCACTGTCCTCTGCTGAGGGTAACGCAGGCCGTGCTCTTTGCATCTGTAAGCTCCCTCGCCGTACAGGCTCTTGCTCGAGGCGACAACTATCCTGCGGATCTGTTTCCGAAGTGCATCCTCCCTGGTCAGCAACTCGAAGAGGGTTGCTGTGCCGACAATATTCACCCCGGTGTATTTCCTTGCTTCCCAGTAACTCTGGCCGACACCAACACTGGCTGCAAGGTGAATTACAAATTCCACTCCCTTGAGTGCCTTCAGCCAGTCCTTCTGAAACCTGATATCACCCAAAATGTACTTTGCCTTTTTGTTCAGATAATCAGGCTTCTTTCCCTGATGTACCTGCCTTTCCATGTTGTCGAGCACGACAACGTCATAGCCGTCTGCAATCAGCGAATCGACAGTGTGGCTGCCTATGAAGCCCATGCCGCCTGTTACGAGAACCTTTGACACGGCGTTATAGTAGAGCTCGACAGTTTATTAATTCTTCCAGTGCTGCCACGCAGTGTTGGTTTACGGCGGCCTTACGATATTACTTTCCGCCTGTTGATGATTCGATTTGAATCTTGGAATCGTAAGGCAACGGCTCGAGGGGGGTCAGTATCATGGCCGATACGCAAACCTCAATACTTATGTGGACTATAACAAACTAAACAATTAAGTAAATTGATTAATCGCATGGAGGGCAGATAATGTTGGGTGATGTGGACCAGGTGCGCGGGAAGCTGAGAGTGCTGTATATAGATGACGAGCAGATGATGAGGGATGTTTTCAAGCAGTATGTTGAAACAGTTTTTGGATTGGAAGTTGAAACTGCATCCTCAGCGAAGCAAGGCAAGAGCAAACTCGATCTGACTATTTTCGATGCGGTGGTCTCAGACTATCAGATGCCGGAGGAGGATGGCATTCAGCTGCTAAGGGAACTGAGGTCCGAGGGTAACGACATGCCTTTCATACTCTTCACGGGCAGAGGAAGGGAGGAGATTGTGATAGAGGCCATAAACAGCGGCGCCGACTACTACATACAAAAAGGAGGCGACCCGAATGCAATGTTTGCGGAGCTTGTATACTACATAAGGATCAGCTCGAGGGAAAGGAGAGGAAAGGATGAGCTGATTAAGGCGAAGGAGAGGCTGGAGTCCTTTATAGAGAACACACTCGACGCCATAATACTGTTCAACATTGACGGCAGCATAATTTCAGTGAACTCTGCCTTCGAGAAAACATACGGTTGGTCAAAGGAGGAGGCCACGGGACTCGTGCTGCCTATGGTACCGCCCGAAGAAGTAGATGGGATCAAGAATATCTTCAGAAAGGTGGCTGAGACAGGAATCCCTGTTCATTATACAGCAAGGCGCCTGAGGAGAAACGGTGAAATGTTCGATTCAAGCATGACTATATCTGCAATAAAAGACCACACAGGTAAGACTATTGCAATAGCTGGACTGGCGAGGGATATCTCAATTGAGACAAGGTCTCTGGAAATAATCGAGGAACAGAAGGAGGAGCTGAGAGTCATTTTATCCAGCATCGGAGATGCCGTGATAGCGACAGACAGTGAGAGAAAAGTGATATTTCTCAACCAGGCTGCTTCAGCTCTCACAGGTTACTCCATCGACGAATCTGTAGGAATGAAAGTGGATGATGTCTTCCACATAATAAACGAGGATACGCGCAAAGCTGTGGAGATACCTGTCGAAACTGTCATCCGGAATGGCCTGATTGTCGGGATGGCAAATCACACGGTCATTGTGTCGAAGGACGGAAGGGAGCGCATGATCGAGGATTCGGCCGCGCCCATCAAGAATGCAGGGGGGAAGATAATAGGTGTGGTCATGGTGTTCAAAGATGCAACGGCTGATAAGCTCTCCTTGAGAAGAAGGGAGGCGAGGAGGAGAGTTTCCGAGATACTTGCATCGTCCGACTCATTGGAAAGGGCTATGCCGGCAATACTTGAGGCAATTACTTCATCTCTCAAGTTCCAGATGGGGGAGATTTGGTGGCCCGATCGTGGGGGCAAAGAGCTTGGCCTGAGCTGGCGATGGAGCAGTGTGCCGATAGGAA
>JAJYOM010000030.1 GCA_021796175.1 Thermoplasmata archaeon | reverse complement strand
GCTGCTCCGTCTGAAATCGGGGCGCAGTCAAAGACACCAAGCGGATCGGCGACCATTGGCGATTTGAGGACCGTTTCCATAGTTATCGCCCGCTGGTACTGTGCCTGAGGGTTCATTGCACCGTTCTTGTGGTTCTTTACCGGAACACTTGCGATCTGTTCCCTTGTTGTTCCGTACTCATGCATATGCCGCTTTGCCATCATGGCGTAAAGGCTGGCCATAGTGGCGCCGGAGATGCCTTCCCACTGCTGATCGCCTCCGGCCATCTGGATAGTCGGTATTTCCTCGTCAGTGACATCGGTCATTTTTTCTGCGCCTGCCACCATGACTATGTCGTGCAGGCCCGAAGCAACTGCGAAATATCCTTCCCTGAGCGCCATGCCGCCTGACGCACCGGCTGCCTCGATTCTGACTGCGGGTATGTGAAGCTGGGACAAGCCAGAGTAGTCGGCCACGAGTGCACCCAGATGCTCCTGATCTATCAGACTGCCAGCCGCCATGTTCCCGATGTACATGGCTTCTATCTGCTCACCGGCTATATTCGCGTCGTTGACGGCACTGAGGCCCGCCTGCATGCCAATTTCCCGGAGAGAATGCTCCCAGAGTTCTCCGAACTTGGTGTCTCCCACACCGATAATCGCGACCTCTCTCATTTTTATTCCTTCATTACAATTTTCCCTTTGAATTTTGCGTACCTGCCATAGTCAAGCAGTTCCGACCGGTCGAGAAACTCCTTCACGGTGGGTGCTGCCCCCCTGTTAAAGCCTGCAATCTGTTCTGTTACAGTTATGTCGAACGCGTCGCTTCCGGCACCCGAGCCAAACGCGACACCGAGTATTCTCTGACCTGGTTTTGCAACGTCAAGTATTGCAGACAATCCGATCATCATCGATGCGGAGTAAGTGTTTCCAATGTACGGTGTAGTGAGTCCGGTCTCGTACTGTTTCTTCTCGAACCCAAGTTGCTGCGCGACCCTCGTGGGGAATTTTCCGTTCGGCTGGTGAAAGACGGCAAAGTCATAATCGGACGACTTTGTTCCCTGAATCTTCATCAGCTCTTTTGCGCAGGTCATAACATGCCTGAAATACGCAGGCTCTCCGGTGAATCTGCCGCCGTGACTGGGATATGGCTGTCCCTCTCTTCTCCAGAAGTCTGGCGTGTCTGAGGTGAATGAGAAAGTCCTGTTTATTGTGGCTATCACATTTTCCCTGCCGATAATGAATGCCGCACCACCTGCGGATGCAGAATACTCCAGCGCATCCCCTGGTGCACCCTGAGATGTGTCTGCACCGATCGCAAGCGCATACCTGACCATGCCCGACGAAACAAGGCCCATGCTTGTCTGAACTGCCGCAGTTCCGGCTTTGCACGCGAATTCGTAGTCAGCCACTGTTATGAAATGAGACGCGCCAATTGCCTCCGCAACAATTGTCCCGGAGGGCTTGACAGCATATGGGTGAGACTCACTCCCTACATACACGGCACCTATCTCCCCGGCTTCTATCTTTCCTCTTGCAAGAGCATTTCTAGCAGCCTCCACGGATATGGTTATCACATCTTCATCAGGGAACGGCACCGACTTGCTGTAGATCATCAGTCCGCTCTTCATTGCCTGGCCATCTTCGCCCCATACCCTGGCAATTTCTTCCGGCACTATCCTGAAACGTGGTATGTAAGTGCCGTATGTCACTATGCCAACGTCTTTCTCACTGTGTCCAAACATCATCTTCCCTCATCGCCTATCTTCTCAAGCGCGTTTATCATATCACCAATCTCCATATTGCTCACAAGCAGCGGAATGTTTTCCAGTTTTGATAGGTAAATTGCCAGTTCGTCTATATTCTCCGGCTTCTGATAAACCACAACAGCGGGCTTCATCGGGTGGGCCCTCACTGCTATCATTGGAGAACGGCCGTACTTGACCTGGGTGAATATCAGTGCCCTCTGGCTGCTCCAGCCGAAAACCTTGAGATAATCTGCCGCACCCAGACTTGTTATCGCCTTTATGCTGTCCAGGACAGTGTAGCCGTGAAGATCGCGGTCAAGTTCCATATCCTTTGAAATACACTCTGCCTGCAGGACACCCATCATTCGTTCAAGCGAAACTCCCGAAGTAAACTCGCGTATGCTCAGGAGATAATCGGGCTTTACCTCGGTGTCAAAACGTTTGATGAACCTTCCGCCATTCCTGAGTTCCATTTTGATAAGAGCATCGACGTAACGCCTCACCATTGTTGTGCCAGGTGACTTTCTGCGCCCTGACTCATAATCGCTAATAACCGAGGCCGAAACCGTCAGTTCCTTCGCGACTTCAAGCTGACTGAGATGAAACTCCTCCCTCCACTTCCTCATCGTTTTCCCGGGATCGGTGGAAATTACAATTTCCCCCGCGATCTTCTCTCTCAGGGAGTTGTTCATGAGCCTCGACTAGACTAATACTTATTTAATGGTGACGATTCGACATTCGTTATTTGTCGAAAAGACAGGAAACAGCTTTGAAATACGCTATCCAGCACAATCTTTCTTGGCACTTTTCAGTCAGGCGATGCCGCCCGCTGGGACAGTAACTTTCTGAATTTAGCCAGTTTCGGACTGATCACAATACGGCAATAAGGTTTTCCCGGGTTCTTGGCAAAATACTTCTGATGGTATTCCTCCGCTTTGTAGAATGAGCGGAATGGAACTATCTCAGTTACAATCGGATCGTCAAACACATGTTCCTCTGTAAGCCTGTCAAGCGTCTCTCTGGCCTCTCTCTTCTGCTCTTCGCTGTGGTAGAGGATTATCGACCTGTATTGCCGGCCGTAATCCGCCCCCTGCTGGTCCTTGGTTGTTGGATCGTGCGTTGAGAAGAATATTTCGAGCAATTCCCGGTAGCTGACTGCAGATGGATCGAACTCAATCTGCACCACCTCTGCATGACCAGTAGTATCTGTGCATACAAGTTCGTAGCTCGGATTAGCCACATCGCCTCCTGCATAGCCTGACACAGCACTCTTAACGCCCTTTACACCGGAAAATATGGCCTCCGTGCACCAGAAGCAACCTCCACCGAATGTGGCCACTTCAGTGTCTTTTCGGGCTGCCGCATATTCTCCTTCTTTCTCCGTGCCATTTTCCATTGGAATTCCAAATTGTGGACAAGCGGATAAAGCCATCGTTTTTGAAAAGTTCATTATATATGAATTAATGTCAGGTCCATCCTAATGCATTAGAGGGTCCGTGGGGTAACTTGGTTATCCTTGTAGGTTCGGGACCTATAGACTCCGGTTCAAATCCGGACGGACCCAGTCCTCACTGCAATTCATTAAGTAGAAAGATGCAATTCTTCAACCGATGGCCACCAAGGACAAGATTGCAGCCGTATTGGCAACCACAGTGCTCATAATTCTGATTATTATCTCCGTCTTCAAGTTATACTGAGTACTGCCCAACTGAATCATATAAATGCTTCGACCGCCAGGACTGCGCGACAGTCGGATCAATGCAGGCAATGTCCGGACCCATTTACCTGTATCTGCATCCAGATTAGATTTCGAAGTGTATTTCAAATGAAGTGTGTATTCCACCGGCATGACGGATTTTTCGGTCCTTGCCAGCCAGCAATTTGACATCGAAATACTGGTCGAACACCGGCTCAACATGTGGAAGGAGATATTTCCTGAGAAGGCCGGCGACATCGAGAACAGCAGGGAGGCGACCCGTAGCTGGATAACTGCAAAACTCAGGCAAAAGCTGCTGATTCCATTTGTGGCCAGTGCATCGGACGGGTCACTTGCAGGCAGCGGCTGCCTCCTGATTAAGGAGGATCAGCCGAGGCCGACCAGCAAGTCTGTTTACAATCCGTATCTGATGTCCATGTTCACTGAGAAGCAGTTCAGGAATCAGGGAGTGGCAACCACAATCACTCGGGAAGCGATGAACTGGTGCAGGCAGCATGGATTTGACCGCATAACTCTCCATGCATCAAGTGCCGGAAGACATTTGTATGAGAAACTCGGCTTTGAGCAGACAAATGAGATGCGGTTATTCCTCTGATTGTTCAGCCGGTCAGTTCACCAGGGCTATGAGGAAGCCATCGTACCCCTTCTCACCGACGGTCTGAATTGCGGTCGCGCTCACCCTCTTTTCGGTCGAGACTCTTGCATTGAACCGCCTTATTCCCTGAACAGCTTCATTTTCCGATTCGGCGTCGGCCACAGCGCCGTTTCTTACCACATTGTCGGCCACTATCAGTGTGCCGCTCCTGGACAGTCTCATTGCATACTCAAGGTACATTTCATACCCCGGCTTGTCCGCATCGATGAATATGAAGTCAAACGGCTGGCATTTTTCCGCCACCAGCTGCCTTAGAGTCCCCGCAGCGCCTCCCCTTCTGATTTCGACCAGCCTTTCAAGTCCGGCACGCCTGATGTTGGCAAGCGCCACATCCGCATGAGCGCTGTTCAACTCCAGCGTCATCAATTTTCCATCTGGTGGAATGGCCCGTGCCATCCATATGGTACTGTAACCACCAAGTGTGCCTATCTCAAGTATTCTACGTGCCCCAACCGCTCTGGCAAGCAGATGCAGCATCTTGCCCTGTGTGGGCGTCACGTTGATTGCAGGAAGGCCGGCTTTGCCACTTTCCTCAAGAGCAGACCTGAGCGCAACATCTTCTTCCGCAAAGAGTCCTCTGAAGTAAGCGTCCACTTTATTCCATGTCTTTTCTTCCATCAGGCATCGCACTGTTCAAACAGACTCAACACACTAAAACTATTCGGTTGTACGGCCCGGAGAGAGAGCCTTCCTTGCATTCTCGAGTATCTCACCTATTATTCCAGCTGTTATGGCTTGCACTGTCTCTGAACCGAGCAGCTTCATGAGCACGCCTGTGTCTACAACCGCTCTCCATGAGATTTGAGTCGAACCATCCGACTTTCCAACTGCAATTTCAAGAGACAGTTTCAATGAACTTCCCAGTGCCCTGCCGCTCCCCTCTATTGTGACGCCGTTGTCGCTTGCGGCGCCATATCTGAACTTCATCACTGCCTTTGCGGTGGAAATATACCCGCCTCCAGGGCTCACGCCTCCCCTTTCGAGGTCAATCCTGAACTTCACCATGCTGACACCATCCTGAATTCTGTGCTCCTCCACATGAGGGAGTATCGAAGCAACCGACTCAGGTGACCTGATGAATTCCAGCACTCTGTCATGGCCCTCTGCAACAGCTAGCACGCCCGAGTGCTCAGTGACGGTCATCCGGCTCCGCTCCATTTCATGACAAGGGCTGCAAGCTCCCGGACGAAGTTTGTGTCTTCGTCATCCGTCCCGCCCCGCATCTCCGCCACTATTCGCTCGATTGCAGTATTGTCACCGCCGGCTCCGGCTTCGACGGTGCGGATATCATCAAGCGGATCAATCAGCCTGAGCTCCCCGGCAGGCGGCTTCCTGACTCCAAGCGCATTGCAGACCTCTGTTGCTGTACGTTCGCCCACCAGTCTGGATGTAGTCATCTTTCCTCCTGCAACGTTCACCACGTTCCTTGGCCCGGCGTCGTACGACAAAATGCGGAAATCCCTAGTTACTTCTCTGACGCTGCCTGTCTCTTCCTTTACTAGGGGCCTGAAGGATGCATATGATCGTGCGAAACCAAGCCTCCCTATCTGCGGAACCATCGCAGACGCCTCATCCAGAAGCAGGCCGACGTCTTCTTCATTTATTTCAAATGAAGCAGGATCTTCAGTAACTGCAGCTGTCGTTCCTGCAATTGTCGTCTCCCCGTATGGGACAAGTATGTCTCCATCTGACGGCCTTCTCATCCTGCTCACCACAGACGACGTCAGTCTCTTGCCGACGACGGACATGACGCCTGCGGCAGGCAGCACTTCCACGCGATGACCAAGCAGTTTGGAGGTCTGCCCGATCCACGGTCCGGAGCAGTTGACAACGAAATCTGTCGAAGCTCTGTGCACACCTCCTCCAATCCTGTTCTCGAACGACAATCCCTCTATGTCTCCGGACTCATCATCGTGAGCGGATAGGAGATTCATGAAAGGATGGAAGCTGACCCCGTATGCGATGCATGTTCCAAGTGCGCTCAGAAGGAAGCGCCTTCCTTTCAGCACCGCATCCGGTACCCGGATCGCACTCCTGACAACAGCGTTCAGGTTAGGCTCTGCGCGCACCGCTTCACTGCCATTCAACTCGGTGTATGGAATTGAACACCTGTTCAGGTTCAACCTGAGTTCCTCACCATATTCCTCGTCGTTCCTGTCGAGTGCAACGAACAATCCACCGGTGCTGTTAACACAATGCGGTGCAATGGACTTAATTCTCTCAGATTCTGCTCTGCAGTCGGTTGCTGCTGTCCGATCCACGACAGCGTATCTCGCGCCGCAGTGAAGGAGGCCGTGAAACCTGCCGGAAGTGCCAGATCCTGGAATGCCACGATCGAAAAGCGAGACACTGAAACCCCTCCTTGCGAGCTCGATCGATGTGAACAGGCCGGTAGAGCCTGCACCTATCACTGCAATCTTTTCTTCCATGAGCCTGCTGCGATGCTAGTCACTGCATGTTCTTAAATCAGGTCCCCGAAGCGAGGACCATGTGCCTGCTCAGGCATCTATATCGCCCCGATTGCGATTTCTATCTCAGCTGTCACTTCTTCAAGCTGCTTCCCGGCCGAAATCTTCGCCAGCAGGTCGCGACTGAAGTAGTAGTCCACCAGCGGTGCCGTCTTCTGCCAGAATGTTTTCAGCCTTTCCCGTGTCACATCCTCAACGTCGTCTATCCTGTGCACCAGCTCCGTGCCATCGTTGTCGCATCTGTTTTCCACCTTCGGCGGGTTTTCAACGCTGTTGTAGACCGCATTGCATCTGGGACATACGCGCCTGTTGACAATTCTCTGCACAAGCAGCTCCTCCGGTGCGTCGAAGTAAATGACCATTTCAATTGATGCGATCTTCTGGAGGAAATCGGCCTGTTCAATAGTCCGGGGATATCCGTCGATTATGAACCCGTTGTCCGTTGAGCTGAGCTTCTCACGTAGAATCTCATTGACCACCTCATCTGGAACCAGCAGGCCCGACCGCATGAATTCTTTTGCCTTCAACCCCAGTTCACTTTCGTTTGCGATTGCCTCCCTTAGTATGTCACCGGTCGCTATTCGGGCAAATGAGAATTTCCCCGCCATGATCAGTGCCTGGGTGCCTTTCCCGGCTCCCGGTGGGCCAAGAAAGACAAGACGAGTCTTCATATTCCGACGGTAACTGATGAGAATAAATAATCTATTGCTTCGAATGTCGAAAATATATGATGAATAAATTTCTGCCAGTACTGATGGTCATGCAGGTGACGGGCAGGTTTTCAGAAGAGTACAATCATGTGAAGCATCAGCAGGGTGGCAATGGCCGCAATTGGAAGAAGCAGGCATGCCAGGTAGATTCTGAAATTCCACCTGAGTATCTTCGATCCGTCGAGTGGTGGAAAGGGTATCATGTTGAACGCGCCGAGCCATGCGTCGAGGAAAGCGACTCCCGAAAAAAAGGTCACCCACAATGATCCGAGCGGCGAAACGGCGAAAGCGGCTCCAAGGAAAATGTATGAGAATGCGGTATTGGTGAGCGGACCTGCCGCACTGACAATACCATTCTCTTTTCTTGTCAGGTTGCCTGATATGTAGACTGCGCCGGGAGCTGCGAGCAGCATCCCGAGCATCGATGTTACAAGCCCGAGGATAAGCCCGAAGGTGGAATACCTGAATTCAGCCCATGCGCCGAATTTCTGTGCGTAGTACTTGTGCATAAGCTCGTGAAACAGGAAGCCGGTGAGGACCGAGACAACTGCTATCAGCAGTGCGAGAGGAAGCTGGTTGACCAGCCTGCCGTAAAGCGTGAGTATGATCAGAAAGGCAGTCACCAGCACAACGAAGGCTATGAGTATGTGTCTCTTTTCCAGTCCGCTGAATCTTATCCTTCCCTTTGGCACATAGTAATAGGGAGTGCCGGAATAACTCCCGGTCTCCATGTCGTACGTACCGCCGTATGGTCCGTGTCCCTGCATATTGCAAAAAGCAATTCGGCTTACAACTATTTGATGTTATACGTGCGCTCAGTACTGTTCATAGACTGAGTAATGTATGTCTGCGGCAGAAAATGTGGATGTGAATGTAAGCGTCACTGCCGAAGGAAGCACAGCCATGTTGATTCTGCCCTGCGTGCCGAGGCTCGTAGATGTGAAGACGGTGCCTGCGTAAGTGTATTTCACAACCAGTGCCACAGCGCTCGTCGAATTGTACTTAACAACAAGGTAGCCCGAGTATCTGACCTGCAGACTGACGGCGGATGAGGAGAGCTGCGTGAGCGAGATGTGACTGTTGTCGGCAAGTGTTGAAATCTGTCCCATGCCCGCTATGCTGCCCATGTAAGCCGCTACAACCACAAGTATCACAACCAGCACGGACAAAGCGGCCGTCACAACTTTCCATCCCTTGGGTGTCATCGCTGTCGGAAAGTAACTAATGCACTCCATTTAATATCTGTTGCGGAGCAGTTCGCGGCGCGCATCAATTATGAACTTCTGTTCCGGCGTATGGAATCAGTTTAAATTCAAAACATCATTAAACGTCGTGGCAGAACGCATAGTGCTACATGTCGATCTGGATTATTTCTACGCCCAGTGCGAAGAGTTGAGGAATCCACAGCTCAAGGGCAGGCCGGTTGCCGTATGCATCTACTCAGGCAGGACCGAGGACAGCGGTGCCGTGTCGACATCAAATTACGCAGCCAGGAAGCTTGGGATCAGGTCTGGCATGCCGATTGCATTCGCTAAGAGAAACGCCACCGCAGATACCGTATTCCTGAGGGCCGACCTGGATTACTACGAAACTGTATCCGAGAGGATAATGTCATATCTTCGGACATTCAGCCACGTGATGGAGCAGGCAAGCGTCGATGAGGCTTACCTGGAGCTCACTGGCATCTCGTCAGGCTTCGATCAGGCAGCAGATGTCGGTATGAAACTAAAGAAAGGCCTTGTGGAGGCGGAGAATCTGACCTGCTCAGTGGGTATCGGGCCGAACAAGCTAATATCCAAAATGGCGGCAGCCGTGAACAAGCCCGACGGTCTTACGGTGATAACACCGGATCAGTCGGAAACTTTCCTGTCTCCGATGCCTGTAGGCAAACTCTTCGGTGTGGGCAAGGTAACTGAGAAGAGGCTGAATGAGGAGGGCATAGAGACAGTGGAGCAGCTGAGGGAGAATACTCTGCAGGAGCTGAAGAAAAAGTTCGGGGCGGGAATGGGTGCGTGGCTCTACAACTCGTCTCGCGGAATAGACGATGAGGCAGTGGTGGAAAGGAAGAGGGAACAGTATGGAAGGATAGTGACGCTCAAGGCGGATACCAGAGACCCGAAAATACTCAATGACACGGCGGGCGCGCTGCTTGCTGATGTGGTGGGCATGGTAAGGAAAGACGGACAGGCTTTCAGGACTGTCACATTCATCGGCATCATGGACGATCTGGCTACAAGGACGAAGAACAGGAGCCTTCAGGAATACACTGACGATGTCGAATCCTGCACGATGGTCATGCAGCAGCTGATTGAGGAATTCCTCGCCGAACATGGCGGCAATTTGAGAAGGATGGGCGTTAAGGTTTCAAACCTCGGCGAAAAGAAGGGGCAGAAGATGCTTTCTGATTTCATGTGAGGCAGGAAAGGTCAGTTCATGGTCCAGTTTTTCTTTCCTGTCATTGCTGTTCTCTCATTCGGTCCCGCACTCCTGATGCTCTATTACTCCCTGTCGAAGTACACCTGGCCGAAATCGGACAAGGCATATTTCGATGACAGGTGGATATTCGGTCTCCTCGCAGTCGGTATAATTGTCGGGACGATTTTCATCTATGTCGAGGATGTGACGGCTGCGGGCGGCGGCGGTTTCCTGCTGATAATACTATTCACAGTGATACAGGAGCTCATTGTGCTTGTCGTGCTCAATTTCCCGAGGCTGAGGAGGAAGGGCGGGGGAAGGTTCTACGGCTACTCACTCGGAACAGCTATAGCGGCAGGCATAGCGCTTGGGGAATATGGCATCGTTTTCAGCGGCAGCTCCGGTTTCAATATACCCACGCTGCTCATTCTTCTTGTTTACACGTTCGGTCTCGAAATACTCGGAGGCGCAACCGGTTCAATCATAGGGTATTCGATCGAGAGCGGTACAATCAGCAGGGGTATAGCCGTGGCTGTATCGCTTCTGGTCATTTACAATTTCCTTCTTGTTCCTGTTTTCTCTTTCAGGCCATCCTACCTTACAATGCTCTTCGATATCGCAAGTCTGGTTCTTGCTTCCGCCGTCTATGTGATTTTGCTTCTGAAGGTTTTGCCTCTGCAGCTGGGCGAGGTTGTCGGCAGGAAACGCCTGATGTAGTCATCTGACAACGCAGTACATCCCTCTTGACGGCGAATAGATAATGCCGGACTCCACGAGTTTTCTGATATGTGTCTCCGCTCCCTCCATTCCGGTCTCCAGGTAGTCTGACAGTTCGCCTGCTGTGAAGCAATCATGTTCCGATATGAAGCTTGCCAGCGATTTGTTTTTCCTCTTCCCCACTGCTGACGGATCCGGCACCGGGCGGCTTCTCCCGGCCCTCTGCGGCTCGCTTGCAGGCTTCATTCCAGCGTTTATAATGAACAGCGCTGACCTCGCCTTTTCGACGTCGCTGCCATCGTAATGCTTCACCGCCTTCCGCACGTCAATGTTCCTTCCGCAGTGGGAACACTTTGTTCTTGCCATCCCCGACTGTGCAATCCTGCCGAAGCCGCAGTTCTGGCAGGCAACAACTATCAACTTTATCTACCGCACTCAGTCAAACGAAAATACTACCGCCGCCAGGCACGCGCCATAGTGGTCGAGTGGAATGTCAAGCTCCTCTGTGACATAGTAAATCCTCTTGAATTTCATTCGCCTGAGCTTCGACATTTCATCCATCTTCCATTCAAGTATCTGGTTCAGGTTCTTCTGTGTGCCGTACATGTGCCCCTCCGCGACGTATCCCCCCTGTCCGTCGGCCCTGAAGCCATAAGCCACGCCTGCAGAGATGGTCTCTCCCTCTCCCCCCCTCATCTGTGCCAGCACGCAATGGGTCACTGCCCCCCTCGGAAGGTCGATTTTGGGTATCTTTTTGACTCCGACGGGAAGCACTGATGAAACGGAAACAAGGTTCTGCTCGCCTATGCCGGCCAGTATGAGCGCCTGATCGAAAGCGTTCAGATCGGAAACTTTGCTGATTGCCTTGCCCGATGTCACAAAGAACCGTGTGGGAACGGGAAACATGGTATGTCCATTATCAGGTCATGCTTAAGCCTTTTGCATGTTTCGCCAATTCCATGATCGCCTCATCTGCCCGGCAGCAGTTCGCCTATTTTCACCTGATGCGGTTCAAAGCTGAATTCACGCATGAAGTCAGAGACGAAATCCTCTTTCATCATGGAAATGTCGATGTCTCTCCCCAACAGTTTTTTCGCTGAAGTGATGGTGGATGCGTTCATCCCGCATGGCTGTATATAGGCGAAGCCGTCCAGCGTGTTGTTCACGTTGATAGCTATGCCATGAAAGGAAACCCAGCGCTTGACTGCGATTCCAAGCGAAGCTATTTTCCTGTCCCCGGCCCAGACACCGACGGGTTCAAACCTCGCCTCGCTTGTTATTCCCTGTATCGAAAGCGCGTACACCGCAGCGTTAAGCACCTTCGACACGAGCGTTCTCACACCCACACCGTTTTCTGTAAGATTCATTACGGGATATGCAACGATCTGGCCAGGGCCATGATATGTCCCCTCTCCTCCTCTTTCAACGTGGTAGACAGGTATGGGCAGTTGCGGCGTTTCATCTCTATAACCCCTGCCGAAGGTTATTACAGGGTTGTGTTCGGTGAGCAGCAGTGTGTCGCAGACAGTCGAATTCTGCCTGAGCAGCAGGAGTGCTCTCTGCAGTTCGAGGCAGTCGCCGTAATTTGTGAGACCGAGATCGACCACATTGCACCTCCTGGTCAGTCCGGCTTCACTGCTTCCCGCGGCGGTAGATACGTACTGCAACCAATCACCTCACAATGAAATGTGTCGCCTTCCTGTCCGCCGCCTCCGCCGCCTCCATAACTGCCTCAGGCAGCGTGGGATGCGGATGTATTGTGAGGCCGATGTCTTCGAGCGTCGCACCCATCTCTATGGCAAGTACGACCTCGCTTATCAGCTCAGAAGCGTCCTTCCCGACTATCTGGCATCCTATGACAGTTCCGTCTTCTGCACTGGCCACAAGTTTCACGAATCCTTCATTTTCACCGAACGTTGCCGCCCTGCCGGATGCCGTGAAGGGGAATTTACCAATCTTTGTCCTGATTCCGCTGGTTTCGGCCTCCGCCTGGGTAAGTCCCGCAGTAGCTATCTCCGGGTCAGTGAAGACTGCGTTCGGCATGACTTTCTGCTCCATTGCTGACGGCACGCCTGCTATAACATCTGCAGCAACCTTGCCCATGGCTGTGGCCCTGTGTGCCAGAAACGGAGGACCTGTGACATCTCCCACCGCATAGATCCAGCGGACGTTGGTCCTGCAGTGTTTGTCCGTGATTACAAAACCTTTCCTGTCGACGGCAACACCGGCGCTGTCAAGCCCCATTGCATCAGCAGATGATCTCTTGCCCACGCTGACCAGGACCAGATCGCACTCGATGGCTGTCATCGCACCGTCATCTCTCTTGACATGCGCCACAATGGATTTGCCCTTCTTCTCCACACTCTCAACAACAGAGCTGGTGTGTATCTCGATGCCAAGGGACTTGATTCTCCTTTCAACGACCCTGAGTATTTCCTGTTCAGTGCCTGGCATTACCTGCGGCATCATTTCCACTACAGTAACGTGCGTGCCGAGCTTTGCCAGTGCAACTCCCATTTCGAGTCCTATGAAACCACCACCGACAATCAGCAGTCTGGACGGGAGCACTTCCAGTGAAAGCAGGTCCCTCACGTTGATGATGCTGCTGTGGTCATACTTCAGCGAGGGCAGTTCGACGAATGCAGAACCCGTGGCAACAACAACATTCTCACATTCAAGTGCTTCAGATCCGACTTCCACGCGTTGCTTGCCCGCAATGCGTGCCCTTCCCCTGTAGATGGCCACGCCGTTTCCCCTGAGAAGCGTCTCCACCCCCTTCGTCATCTTGCTGACGACGCCTTTCTTGAATTCCTGTATCCTGCCCATGTCGGGCAGGCCGGGACCATCTGAAAATAATCCCATTGAAGACGCATTCTTCGATCTGTAGTACAGGTCAGACAGCTGAATGATTGCCTTGGAAGGTATGCAACCGAAGTTCAGGCATTCCCCGCCCAGCTCTCCCTCTTCCACAATTGCCACCTTCTTGCCGAGCTGTGCCAGCCTTATCGCGCATGGGTATCCGCCAGGGCCTGCTCCTATCACAACAGCGTCATATTCCGCCATCTTCAGTCCAGCTTCATCAGAAACGGGTGTTCGAGGTGCTCAATCAGCCTGTTGCCGAACATGGCTGCCTCTGCGCCGTCTATTATTCTGTGGTCGCATGCTATTGTGAAGTACATCATCTGCCTGACAACGATCTGCCCTTCCCTTACTACCGGCCTTGGTTCAATCTTATGTATTGCCAATATCGCGCTGTCAGGATAGTTGATTATCGGTGAAGAGAAGAGCCCGCCTATAGGTCCGACATTTGTTATGGTGATTGTGCTTCCCTGCACTTCATGCAGCTGAAGCTTCCCCGTGCGTGCCTTGGCTGCCAGCGCGGACACCTCATCTGACAGCTGCGCTATCGTCTTCCTGTCAGCATCCTTTATGACAGGGACAACCAGCCCGTCCGGGGCGGCTACGGCTATGCCTATGTTGTAGAAGTGCTTCACCACTATCTCGTTGGTCTTCTCGTCATAGCTCGCGTTCAGAACCGGATGGTCGTGGAGCGAGGCAATAAGCGCCTTTATTATAAACGGGAGGTAGGTCACCTTTACACCCTCACCGAGTTTCCTGGACATTATGTTCCTGGCGTCGACTATCGCGGACATATCGACTTCATCTGTGTAGTTGAAATGAGGTATGTTCCTTTTCGACTCGGTCATGCGCTCAAAGATTTTTCTCCTGACACCGCTGACAGGTATCCTTTCAATTTCGCCATCAGCCGGAGGATGTGTTGCGGCTGCATGCCCCTCCTGCTTCTTCCGGGCAGTAGCCAGCGTCTCCAGATCTTCGACAGTGATCCTGCCTGAGGGATCGTGCGGTGTCACAGCTTCAAGGTCGATGCCGAGCTCTCTTGCCCTCTTCCTCACTGCAGGAGTCGCCTTCACCTGAACCGCAAACCTGCTCTCCATTACCTGAGGAGCATGATCAGTTATTGAAGGAGGAGTTTTCATCCTTGCCTCCTGCGGCTCCTCTCCGGCAGATTCGTAAAGAAGTATGGGCTGTCCCACCTTCACAATTTCACCTTCCCTGGCACTTAGATGCACCACTTTGCCGGTGAACGGCGAAGTCATCTCCACGTTCACCTTGTCTGTCATGATTTCGGCAAGTGGCTGGAACTCCTTTACGTCCTCTCCCTCCTTCACTAGCCATTTCCTGATCTCGCCCTCAGCTACACCCTCCCCGACATCGGGGAGCTTGAATTCCTTTGGCATGTTCAAAACCTCTAGTAACTCACTGACCTGGAATCTCAA
>JAJYOM010000170.1 GCA_021796175.1 Thermoplasmata archaeon | reverse complement strand
CGCCCATTTCCACTGGGCTGGCAGTTCCGATGCTGTCACTTCGGCCCTCACACTCACACTGTCAAGCCTGTTGTCCTTCAGTACTTTCCTTGTGAGGAGGAAATAAGTGTCTGTAGTCTCCCCCTTCCTGATCTCTTCGGATGATGCGATGAAAAACTCCTTCAGAATTTCACCTTTTCAAGTTCAACTGTTTTGCTTCCGTACATCCTCTCCATGTACTTTATTGCTGTTGCCTTCGACCTAGCGTCTATGCTCTCGACGCATTGCCTGACCACGAAGCAGCTGAAACCCCTGTAGAATGCATCAGCGACATTGTGCTGGACGCATATGTCGGTGCTTATGCCGGCAAAGTAGATGCCGTCAACCCCGCTGTTTCTGAGTGCAGCCTCAAGCCCCGTGTTGTGGAAACCGCTGTACTGCCTCTTTTCGAAGACAGCCTCTCCCTCCCCAGGGGCGAGCGCGCCGACAATCTCCGAGGAGCGAGTGCCGCGCATTGCATGCCTCCCCCACACGCGCAGCTCCGGGTCGGAAGGAAGGTGCGCATCCCTGACGTAGAAGACGGGTGCGCCGTGCGATCTTGCAAGTTCGCAGAGCCTTGCCACATTTGGCACTATCTTCTCCGCCCTCGGCGAACCGAATCTGCCAGTGACAAACTCGTTGATCATGTCCACAACAAGGACAGCCTTTGACATGTTCTCAAACACTGACTAAGAACTGTCTGCTGTTAATACTATCCCCTTTCAATGACTTGAAAGCTCAGCCCATCGGGTAGGCATACGAAAGCCATGATATGATTACAACAGCAGCCACTATGAGGCCGACAACCAGCCACGGGCTCAGCTTCAGCGCCTTCTCATCCTCGGAATCGAAGTACCTTATGAGACCTGCCGCAGACTGGAAACCTTCTCCCTTCTTCTTTGCCATCCGTCTACCTGCCCTTTGATTTTACTACATACTATTTATTCTTTGCCGGTTGCGTCCTTCCGCCTCATCTGCGGGAACAGCATCACGTCCTTGATGGAGCTGGAATTGGTGAACATCATGACGAGCCTGTCTATGCCGACGCCAAGGCCCCCCGTGGGCGGCAGGCCGTACTCCAGTGCCATGATGTAGTCTTCGTCGAACGGATGCGCTTCCTCATCGCCCTTTGCCCTCTTTACCGCCTGCGCCTCAAAGTTCTCCTTCTGTTCCAGCGGACTGTTGAGCTCGGAGAACGCATTTGCAAACTCGAAGCCGCACACGAACCCCTCGAATCTTTCAGCGAACATGGAGTCACTCCTGTTCTTCTTTGCAAGGGGCGATATTGCGACAGGGTAGTCGTAGACAAGCGTGGGCTGAATGATCCTGTCCTGCACCTTCTGGTCGAAAATTTCGGCAATCAGCTCGCCCGCGGATGCATCATCCTTTATGTCCTCGAGCCTGAGTTCTCCGGCGATGTGCAGCAGACCCTCCCTGTCATGCGGATCTGGGATATCTATCTCTCCAATCTCCCTGATGGAATCAAGCATGGAGACTCTCCTCCATGGCGGACTGAAGCTGATTTTCCTCCCTTCATACTCCATATCATGCTTGCCCAGAAGTGAGTGAATGCTGTCGCTGATCATTGATTCGGTCAGGTTCATCATGTCATTGTAATCGGAGTAAGCCTCATACAGCTCGAGCATCGTGAATTCTGGATTGTGTGTTGTGTCCATGTCCTCGTTCCTGAAGTCCTTTCCAATCTCGTACACCTTCTCCATCCCGCCCACTATCAGCCTCTTCAGGTAGAGTTCGGTCGCAATCCTCAGGTAGAAATCCTGATCGAGGAAGTTGTAACGTGTTGTGAACGGCTTTGCCATCGCGCCGCTCGGAATTGGCGTCAGAACCGGTGTCTCCACCTCTATGTATCCCCGGTCGTCAAGCCACTTCCTGATAAGCGCTATGAACTTTGCACGCTGTATGAAATTCACCATCACGTCATCATTAACTGCAAGATCCACATATCGCATCCTGTACCTCGATTCGACGTCCTTCAGTCCATGATACTTTTCAGGGAGCGGCCTGAGCGACTTGGCAAGAGGCTCGAATCTCCTGACCTGGACTGTGATTTCACCCTTCTTTGTCTTGAAGACACTGCCCTCAACACCCACTATGTCCCCTGCGTCGGTATTCTTGAACCTGCCGTATGGTTCCTCGCCCATCAGATCGAGCCTGCCGTAGAGCTGAATTGTCCCGCTTCTGTCCTTCAGATTCATGAAACACGATTTGCCGTGGTCCCTGACTACCATGATCCTGCCAGCTATTCGCACACTCTCGTCGCTTGGATCATGCCCGATCCCCGCGAACCTGGACTTCACCGATGCTGCGTCCGAGTCACGCCTGTAGAAGTAGGCGTACGGCTGAATACCGCGCCTTAGCTGCTCCTGCAGCTTCTCAAACCTGATTTTCATCAGTCTGTCCATCTCGGCAGTAGTGTCGTCTTGGATATCCGTCATTTCCAGTCCACCGGCTGACAGTGAAAGTGAACCGGGTTCACAATTTAAGCATTGCCAGTGATTCGCAGCGTTTTCTGTTGTTTACTGCTGCCCGCCGACATCTATCAGAACCCTGCCGAATGTATTCCTCCCCGACATGGCGGCATACGCGTCCCCGACATTCTCCAGCCTGACTTTCCGGTCAATAACCGGCCTGACAAGTCCTCTCCTCGACAGTTCAAGCGCTTCGGCAACGTCCCTCCGGGTGGAGCTTACGCTGCCTATGATTTCCAGACCCTTCAGTATGATGTAACCGAGGGGCAGTTCAGCGCTTGAAGCATCGACATTGCCTATGATTACAAGTCTGCCGCCGAAATTGAGAGACCTGAGAGATTCACTGAAAGTCGGAGCACCGACAGTATCTATCACAACATCAACGCCTTCACCACCGGTGAGCTTTTTTGCTGCTTTCGAGGCGTTCCCGGCCTGGACAACTTCCGAAGCGCCAAGCTTGCGGATGCCCTCTTCCTTCCAGGCGCTGCTTGTGGATGCAATCACCTCGCCGCCAAGCGCCCCTGCTATCTGGACTGCGTGTGCGCCTACCCCGCCGCCAGCTCCGGTGACAAGCACCTTCTCGCCCTCTGCCAGCCGTGCCCTTGTACGCAGAGCCTGTATAAGCATGCCGGATACGCAGGCTGCTATGACAGCGGACTCATCTCCGGTTTCATCAGGGACCCTCACTACACTATCCTGCGTCATACTCACATACGGTGCATAGGAACCGTCTACAGACTCACCCAGAGTCTGCTTGTTCCTGCACAGATTCTCCCTTCCGCCGCGGCAGTATTTGCACTCGCCGCACGGCATGTAGATGAGACCGGAAACTCTGTCTCCCACGCGCAGTCCCTCAACACTGCTGCCCAGAGCTGCAATCCTGCCTGCGACTTCGTGTCCGGGCACTATGGGCATCCTGACTCTAGGAAAGTGTCCCCTGAGTGTCAATATGTCTCTGTAACAAATTCCTGTGTAAGTCTGCTTTATTATCACTTCATTGTAGGCGAACA